>DATIEH010000125.1:0-19175 GCA_035455905.1 Binatia bacterium
ATTGTGGAAGAATTCGCGGGGATTGAAGATGAAGTACAAAGATTGGGGTATGATGAAACTCAGTGCGAGTATCCGAAACATTTCGAAACCTATTCTCGATGAGCTCGAGTGGGTGCTGGCGAGGCACTACTGGTTTACGGAGGAGGAGGCGGGACTTCATCATTAACCACGGTATCAAGTACTGGATGGGACGCGGAGAACCCGATGACGAATGAATCGCGCGGATATCATTTAGATGCTACCGATGACTCGTTTGAAGGAAAATAAAGCCCGCGAGCGACGGATTGAAATGGAAGTCGTTGTCGATGCGTACAACGCCTTAGAACGGGCGAGGGGCTGGTCTTACTATCTTGAAGAGCGGCTGAAATTCCCCTTCAAAGCGCGCTGCAGATCCAAGCGGGAGATCTCGCCGTTACATGTCGGGGAAGAAGTAGAAGTCGTGGGGATGGCAGCGGAGAAAGAATGTGAGTCTGAGATGTTTGTGCGGTTGCGCTGGCGCGGCGCTAGACTCGCAGTGCCGCTGAGTCAATTGGAGCCGTTGGCGGCAAAGGCTAAAACCAAGGAAGCAGTTGCTGATTGGCATTATTGGGTTGGCCGGAGCTGTGAATTCTGAACCGCGAACGCCGCGTGCCGAGAATGGGAGGGTAGTTGAATGGCAAAAATCAATATCGACCAGCTCAGCGAAGAGGAACTGATCGATTTGAACCACAGAATTGTGGAGCGACTTCGTTTTTTAAGCCAGATGCGCGCGCATTCGCAAATGTTGGACTTCAAGATCGGTGAGAAAGTCACGTTCCACCCGGATGGCTATCCGCCTCTGGTTGGAATAATTGCTCGATACAACCGAAAATCGGTGCACGTCGTTACCGACTCCGGACAGCGTTGGAATGTTGCGCCGAGTCTCCTGCGCCGGGCTGACGGGCGCGAGCGACCCCAGGCCACAGACCCAAAGGTAGTAAGACTAAAAAGAGACTAATTCACTGCTTTTGTCCCTTCATCGCTCGTCGGCCACTCACTATTGCGGTTTCAGTATTGATAAGAAGGGAACCCGGCAATTGTTGATGACAGTCCGGAGTTCCTGCCGTTTGACTTAAAAGAGCTGCGGCGTTTACAGTCGGCGGAAATTTTTCCGGGAGAGTTTTTCTACGATGTCTCAATCTTCCTTCAATCCGCCTTGGTTTGTGCGCAAGGATCTGGACGGGTTTTTTGGATTGATGATCGATAATCTCATCCAACTCATTCTGATTGTCAGTCTTTGCCGAGAGCTGATTCACCTGCCGAACGAGTACATTTTCGGCCGGATTCTTCCCGGTGCAGCCATCTCAATTCTGGTGGGAAATTTTTTTTACGCCTGGCAGGCGCGGCGTTTAGCCCGGGAGACCGGCCGGGAGGATGTGACTGCGTTGCCCTACGGCATCAACACCGTGAGCCTTTTTGCATTTCTATTTTTCGTCATGCTGCCGATCTATCTCGAGACCAAGGATCCGGTTTGGGCCTGGAAGGTCGGCTTGGTGGCCTGTTTTCTTAACGGCGTGATCGAAATCGCCGGCGCTTTCATCGCCGAGAGTGTGCGACGGGTAACGCCTCGGGCAGCGCTCTTGTCGGCGTTGGCGGGCATCGCGATTACGTTTATCTCCATGGATTTTACCTTCAAGATTTTTGCTCGACCGCTGGTTGCGTTGTTGCCCATGGCGATCATTTTCGTCGCCTATTTTTCGCACCAAAGACTGCCCCTTGGCCTGCCCGGCGGCATGGTGGCCATCGCCGTCGGCACCGTTCTCGGTTGGGCGCTCGGAACCATGAACCGCAATGCCATCCACGTCTCCTATGCTTTGGCGGTGCCGAAATATTCCGGTGATTCCTTATGGCAGGCGATCACGGATCCGGCATTTCTCAGCTACTTCTCGGTCATTTTCCCGATGGGGATTTTCAATGTCGTCGGCTCGCTGCAGAACATAGAGAGCGCCGAAGCCGCCGGCGATCGGTTCCGCACGTTTCCATCGCTCATGGCCAACGGCATCGGTTCGGTGGTTGCGGCGCTATTCGGCAGCGTTTTTCCAACCACCATCTATATCGGTCATCCGGGCTGGAAGCGCTTGGGCGCGCGCTCCGGATACTCCGCTTTGAATGGAATTTTTATCAGCCTTCTCTGTTTGACTGGAACGATTCAGACGGTGCTCGCTGTTATCCCGCTCGAGGCGGGGATCGGCATTCTCCTTTATATCGGGATCATCATCGTCGCTCAGTCATTTCAGGAGACGCCTAAAGAACACGCGCCGGCGGTCGCTCTTGGCATCGTCCCGGCCCTGGCTGGATGGGGATTGTTGATGGTTGAGACGGGACTTCGGGCGGGCGGAAAATCTTTGTATGCGGCGGGACTGTCAAGCTTCGATCAGCAAAATTTAGCGATCCGCGGCATGATTTCGTTGGAGCGCGGTTTTATTTTTACGTCGATGATTCTTGCGGCCATCGGCGTGGCCTTGATCGAACGGAGATTTGCACAAGCCGGTGCATGGGCGGCAGCAGCCGCTTTGCTCTCGGCGTTCGGGATCATCCATGCTTATAATCTAACCAGCGGCGGCGTCACGAGCCGTTTCGGTTGGATGGCGGCGCCGGACTTCTTCATCGCTTACCTGCTATTAGCGGGATTGTTTTTTCTTATTGGAATATTGGCGAGAAACGGCGCTCGATAAAGCTCATTTAGTTGCAGATGATCTGCCGTTCTGCGAATAGGGCAAGGGCGTCCGAGTATACTCTCGTCCGTTGACTTCGGTCAGGTTCCAATGGCCTTCATGATAGGCGAGGCGTGTGACGCCACAGGGATCGAGGTGAAAGCTCCGATAATCATTTAGATGCGTCCCGGTGATCCGGCAAACGACCCCGAGAATCGGAAAATTATGGCTCACCACTAAAATCCGTTCCGCTTCGGCATGACGCTGCACGATCTGATTGAGCCCGTTCCATGCGCGCTCGGCGACATCGGCCAGTCGTTCGCCGCCCGGGACGCAGATCTCGGCGGGTTCGCTGCGCCAGAGTAATAAGAACTCGGCGTAATTTTCTTTGATTTGATTGAATGTCAAACCCTCGAGCTCGCCGTGATCGAGCTCGCGCACGCTTTTTTCGATCAGTATCGGCAGTTTGTGCGGGCGACTAATATACTCCGCGGTCTGCAGCGCGCGGCGAAGGTGACTCGAATAGATTGCGTGAATTTCCTCGGCGCTCAGCAGCGCAGCGATCTGCTCCGCTTGACGAACGCCCACTTCGCTCAGATGCCGATCAGTGGAGCCTTGACAACGTCCCTGAAGATTCCAGTCTGTGGCGCCATGCCGCACTAAAACAATTTGCACTCGGATGCTCCCCAGCTCAGCTCTCTTCGAGAAAAGCGTTGTTGATTTTCACCTTGGCTCTGGCCTTCAAATTTTCGAGAAATTTAGCCAAGACTCGCTGGCGCGCTTCGGCCTGAGCTTGTTTCATCAATGCGGCTTTGTCTTTTTCGAATTGGCCCATGTCCGCTGGCTGACTACCTTTGAACGCCAGAACGTAAACGGCATCTTTCTGAGTATAGAGCCGTTCAGGAATGGGCTTTTGCGCCGAAAGGCTGATCGGTCCGCCTTTCAGCTCGGCGAGTTCGCCGATCTTGGGCAACTGCTGGGAGCTGCGCGGGAACCAACCGGTTTCTTCAATTTTCAGATCGCCGGTTTGAGCCAATTTGGAAAGGTCCTTTTCCTTTTTTAATTGTTCGAGCAAACTATTCCCCTTTTGCAACGCCAGCTCATACGCTTTGGATTCTCTCAGATTTTTTTCGATTTGATCGCGCACGCTCTCGAGGGGCGGAGTCGTAGGTTCTTTGCGCTCCTTGAGACGGATCAGATAATATCCGTTCTTCGCTTCGATCACCGGGCTCACATCCTTGGGCGCGAGCGCAAACGCGTTCTTGTAGAATTCCTGATTCTCGCCGACTTCCGGAAGGGTTTCACCTGCGGCGAGCCAGTTGCTGACGGTGATTTTGACGCCGGATTCCTGTGCCAGCTTGCTCAACTCGGTGCCGGCGATCGCTTTCTCGCGATCGCGGTCAGCGATTTTCGCGGCTTCCCTTTTTGCCTTTTCGCCCTTGAGAATCTTCGTGACCTCGGGAGTCGCTTCCTTGAGCGATTCAGTCTTCTCTGGCTTGAGATCTTCGGCTTTGAAAATTTGAAATCCTGCGGGCGTTTCGACCGGATCGCTCACTGCTCCCTTGGCAAGACCGAAAATGGTCTTTTCAATAGGCGCTGGGAGCTGCCCTGGCGCGATCCAGCCCAAATCTCCGCCCTTCGGCGCTGTCGGGTCCTCCGAAAAGCGCTTCGCCAGGTCAGCAAAGTCTTTGCCCGCTCGCGCGTCTTTAACAATGCTCTCGGCTCGAGTTTGCGCAGTTTTTTTCTGGCTGGCGTCGGCACCGGGGTCCAGCTTCACCGAGATGTAACCGACTTTGACCTCTTTAGGGTGATGAAATTTCTCCTCCCGATTGGCTTGATAGTAGTCCTCGATCTCTTTATCGCTGACTTGCCCCGAGGGTTCGAAACGCTCGTATGGATAGGTCAAATATTCGATCTGTATTTTGAGCGGCTGCTTCAGCGCTTCTTTGTTGCGCTCATAATACTGTTTGACGTCTTCTTCGCTGAGCTTGACCTGAGAGGTGAAAGAGCTGATGGGTAGCTTGACATAGCTAAGATTGATCTTCTCTTGGTCGATGGTATAACGATCGCGAACTTCCGCCTCGGTCACATGAACCGAATCGACGAGCACGCTGTAGAGTCGTTGGATCGTCAACTGATCGCGCTGCTCCTCTTCAAACTGAGCGGGTAGAAGCCGGTTGGTCTGAAGAATCTGCAGATAGCGATCTTTATTGAAGCGACCGCCGACTTGAAATTCCGGCGCCGTGGCAAGTTGCTCAGCAAGATCATCATCGGTGGCCGTAAGTCCCAGATTCCGGGCTTCCTGGAGCATCAGTTTTCTTTGGATCAGCTCTTCGAGGAGCGATCCTTTGATGTTTAGCCCTTTGATCATTTCGGGGGTCAGCGATCCTTTGAGCATCTGTCGATAGCGCTCCACCGCTCGCTCGTATTGGATAGCGAATTCGCGCTGGCTAATGCTCTCGCCGTTGATTTCGGCAACGTCGCCAGCCCCTTGATCACGAAACTTCCCGCTGCCGACGAATAGCGCAAAGGTGACAACTATGATGCCGAGGAACAGGATGATGATCCAGTTTCTCTTTCGCTTGCGTAAGAAATCGAGCATTTTTTACCTTAAAAATTTCCAAAAATTCGCTGAAAAGGGCTGAGGTATGATAGAAAATGGTCTCCGCCAATGCAACTGAAGGGGTTTTGTGAAAGCGAATTTTCCTTAAATTTTTCATTATCTTGTCAGACTACGGCAAATCTGTTATTTTCGCGTTGCTCTAGCTCGGTTGTCGCACGCAAGAAGGAGTGATTGATGTTCGATGCCCTCTTTGGCGTCTTTTCCAACGATCTCGCAATCGATCTCGGTACTGCCAACACTCTAATCTACGTCAAGAATCAGGGCATCGTCTGCAACGAGCCGTCGGTCGTCGCGGTGCAACAGCGAAACGAGCGGGGCGGCAAAAAAGTGCTCGCGGTTGGCGCCGAAGCCAAACGAATGCTCGGCCGCACACCGGGAAGCATCGTGGCAATACGGCCACTTAAGGATGGAGTGATTGCGGATTTTGAGATCACCGAGGCGATGCTTCGCTACTTCATTCAAAAGGTTCACAACCGGCGCACTTTGGTGCGCCCTCGGATTATCGTCGGCGTGCCGTTTGGCATCACTGAAGTGGAGAAACGCGCGGTCCGCGAATCGGCCGAGTCGGCTGGCGCACGAGAGGTTTATTTGATCGAGGAACCGATGGCCGCGGCCATCGGTTCGGGATTGCCGATCACGGAGCCGACTGGGAACATGATCGTGGATATCGGCGGTGGCACCACTGAAGTCGCAGTGATCTCGCTCTCGGGTATTGTCTTCTCGCGCTCGGTGCGGGTGGGCGGCGATAAGATGGACGAGGCGATCGCCCAGTTCATAAAGCGCAAATACAATCTGCTCGTCGGCGAACGTACCGCCGAGTTAATCAAGATCACCATCGGCTCGGCTTATCCCAGCGACGAGGTGCAAACCATGGAGATCAAAGGGCGTGATTTGGTCGCCGGCGTGCCGAAGACCGTGGTCATCACCGACGAGGAGATTCGCGACTCATTACTCGAACCGATCAATCAGATTGTCGAAGCCGTACGCCTCTCGCTCGAGCGCACTCCACCTGAGCTCGCTTCCGACATTGTCGATCGTGGTATCGTGCTCGCCGGCGGCGGCGCTTTGCTGCGAAATTTAGATATTCTACTGCGCGAAGAAACCGGGCTGCCGGTGATGATGGCGGATGATCCGTTGACAGCGGTCGTGATGGGAGCCGGCAAAGCCTTAGATGAGATTTCACTACTCCGAGAGGTTGCGGTTCATTAGCAGAGGTCCGCATGCACTGGGATGACCGGAGGCAATCGAGCCTTCCATGCTCGCTTTTGTTCGTAAAAATCAGGTTCCGCTAAGTTCTTGTTTCTGCCTACTCCTATCGATTTACATTTTGACCGCCGCAGCGCGCGGCCAGCTCAAGAACGAGCCGCTCGGCGCGCTCTTGATGTGGATCATGCGACCGCTGCAAATCGCGTCCGAAAGTGCGGTTAATTGGGTAAAAAATTTTCGCGACAATTACGATACTCTGGCAGGATTCAAGTCGGAAAATGAGCGATTACGGAAACGTATTCAAACCCTCGAAGTCGAACGGCAGAGATTATTAGAAGCCGAAGCCACCAACAGTCAGCTCAAGGCACTCCTCGATTTCCGTACTCGTTTACCTGCTGGAGCGATCACCGCCTCGATCATCGCCAACAGCGCCAATAGCTGGTTTCAAAGCTGCATGATCGACAAGGGCAGCAGTGACGGGGTACGGAAAGGCATGGCGGTGGTGACGCCGCTCGGGGTCGTTGGTCAAGTTGTTGGCGTGACACCCCATGCGGCGAAAGTCTTGCTGCTGACCGACCCGAACAGCGGGATCGACGTTTTAGTGCAGCGGACGCGCAGCCGGGGCATTGTGTCGGGTTCACTGGATAGTGGCACCATCTTGAAGTACGTAAAGCGAAGCGAGGATATACAAGAAGGCGACCGGCTGATTACCTCTGGAATCGACGGGATTTTTCCCAAAGGGATGATGGTCGGAACCGTGATTAAAGTGCGTAAGCAGCACATTGGGTTGTTTCAATTCATCGAGGTCTTGCCGGCGGTGCAAACCGCGCGCATCGAAAACGTCCTGGTCGTAGCCGGAGATGGCGCGGGCAAAAGCTAAGTTTGACGTACATGGTCTAGTTATTTCGCTATGCGCCTTTTTTTGCTTTTTTTTCTCGTCGGGATTCTGTTGATTCTGCTCCAGACTACCCTGCTTCACCTCCTCCCCATCGGTCCGATTATCCCCGACTTGACGCTGGTGTTATGCGTCTATTTGGGGCTCTATCACCCCACCGTCGGCGCGGCACTGGGCTCGTTTTTGATTGGTTATTCGGTTGATGTCGTGTCGAGCCCAAGTCGAATGGTGGGCCTCAACGCCTTCGCCATGTCTCTGGTCTTTTTGCTCGTGTACTTCGGCTCGCGTTCCATCTGGCTGCAAAATCCACTGGTGAGCTCGATCGTGGTTTTATTCGCTGCCCTGGTCAAAAGCGCGGCGCTGGTATTGATCTCGGCATTTTTCGTCAGTCTCGAGGGATTCTGGATCGGCGCCACTTGGTATATAATTCAAGAAGCTTTGGCGGCCGCGGTGCTTGCGCCAGTGGTTTTCGGATTGCTGAGGGCCGGCGAAAATTATGCTGCTCGATTCCGGGCCGCAGGGCAGTAGCTCCAACAATGGCTCCTCTCGCCAACATCAGTAAGCAAGACGGCGCGCCTGAACTGCGCCGGCGCAGTCAACTTCTTTTCATTTTTATCGCGGTGGCGTTTCTCGGCCTGATCACGCGTCTGGTTTTTCTCCAGATCGTCGAAGGCGAGCGGTTCACCTATCTGTCCGAAAACAATCGGATCCGAATCAAAAGGGTACCCGGGACACGCGGCATGATCTTCGATCGAGAGGGCCAACTGCTGGTGGACAGCCGCCCGTCGTTTGATCTGATTTTTGTGCCGGAAGATAGCGAGCGTCCAGAGACGACATTGAAATTGCTTGCCGGCTATCTGCGCCGAGATCCTGTCGAGCTGCTGAAAACTTTCGAAGAAAACAAGAACCGCGCGGCATTCGATGAATTGGTGCTCGGTCGGGATATCGATTGGCCGGCAGTGGTAGCGGTAGAGACGCATCAACTCGAATTGCCGGGCGTCAGCTTGCGCGCTCGACCCCGGCGGAATTACTCCGATGGACCCATGGCCGCGCATGTGCTCGGTTACTTGGGCGAGATCAATCAGAAACAGCTCAAGCTTCTCAAAGACCAAGGCTATGTGCTGGGCGATGAGATTGGACAATACGGCCTCGAACGGCGCTGGGAGGAATTACTGCGCGGCCAGAGCGGCGGACAACAGGTGGAAGTCGATGCGCTTGGTCGCCGCGTGCGTGTATTACACGAGGTTACCGACGTCCCAGGCTACACGGTTCATTTGACCTTGGACCGCCAGCTTCAGGAGACCGCGTACGAGGCGCTCAAGGGCAAAGAGGGCACCATCGTCGCTCTGGATGTTCATAGCGGCGCGATCCTCGCGCTGGCGAGCACACCGGCCTTCGATCCCAATACGTTTGCTCGTGGCATCAAGGCCGACGAATGGAGTGGTCTCATCAAAGATCAACTGCGGCCGCTGAGCAACCGTGCGACTCAAGGCCAATACCCGCCGGGCTCGACGTTCAAGATCGTGATGTCGATCGCTGGTCTCGAAGAAGGCGTCATCCAGCCGGAGAGCTTCATTCAAGATCCCGGTTTTTATTCGTTCGGCAACCGCAGTTTCCGGGATTGGAAAAAGGGCGGCCATGGGGCGGTCAATTTGCACAAAGCGATCGTCGAGTCATGCGATACCTACTTTTATCAGCTCGGTCCGAAGCTCGGCATCGATCGCATTGCAAAATGGGCGAATGCATTTGGATTGGGAGAAAAAACTGGTATCGCCCTGGATGATGAAAGAAGCGGCACGATTCCCAGTACCGAATGGAAGCGAAAAAGATACCGCCAGCCGTGGTTTCCCGGCGAAACCGTCTCGGTTGCCATCGGCCAGGGTTATGTGACAGTGACGCCGCTCCAGCTTGCCAACATGATGGCGGCGGTCGCCAATGGCGGTAAACTCTACCGGCCGTACGTCGTGAACAAGGTGGAATCCGTCGATGGCGCGACGGTACGCGAATACGGACCCGAGGTCATTCGCACCATCGAGCTCAAGCCAGACACACTGAAGCGAGTGCGCGCCGCGCTGGCTGACGTGGTCAGCGCGCCGCACGGCACCGGCGCGGCAGCGCGGTCAGAGGTTGTCTCCATCGCAGGTAAGACCGGCACCGCTCAAGTGGTCGAAATGAAGGGTGGGTACGTCAAGACCGAGCAGCTCGCCTATTTTAACCGCGATCATGCCTGGTTCGTTTCCTACGCGCCGGTGGAAAATCCGCAGGTCGCCATTGCGGTGCTGGTGGAGCATGGCGGTCACGGCGGTGACGCGGCGGCGCCGATGGCGAAGAAGGTATTTGAGAAATTTATCGAAGTGCAAAAACAAAGCACCGACAAGCAGCAAGTCAAAGTAGACGGAGAAAGTCGTGCAAATTGATCGGCGATTGATCTCTCATTTTGATTGGCCGCTGTTATTTTTTTCGCTCCTGTTTGTCGCGGTCGGCGTCATGACGATTTACAGTGCGAACTATGATATGGCGGCCGGTCATGCAGGTCCGTTGCCAGCCAGACAGGTAACCTGGTTGGGACTCGGCCTCATCGCCATGTTTACAGCGCTCAGCTTCGATTATCATTACATCGATCGCCTGGCCTATCCCTTTTACGGCTCAATGCTCTTGCTTCTGGCGCTGGTGCTCGTCATTGGGCACACGGGCGGCGGATCGCAGCGTTGGATCAATTTGGGTTTTTTCCGGCTGCAACCCTCCGAGCCCGCGAAACTGGCCGTGGTTCTGGTCATGGCCAAATATTTTCAGTCCGACGAACCGGCGCGCGGCTATTTTTTACGAGACCTTTGGGTGCCGTTTGCGTTGGTGGCGCCGCTGATTATTTTGACTTTGGTGCAGCCAGATTTGGGCACTGCGATTATTCTCGGCATCGTTTTTATCAGCATGATCTTGATGGGCGGACTCCGCCTGCGTTCCTTTGGTTACCTAGTTGGCGCCGGCTTGGCTTTCCTGCCCGTGGCGTGGCATTTCCTAAAACAATACCAGCGCAACCGCATCTTGACCTTTCTCGATCCCGATCGGGATCCATTAGGCGCCGGATATCATGTCATCCAGTCACAAATCGCCATCGGCTCGGGACGACTTTTCGGCAAAGGCTACCTGCACGGAACGCAAAATCGGCTCGATTTTCTACCGGCTCAGCATACCGATTTCATTTTTGCGGTTTTTTCAGAGGAGTGGGGTTTTGTAGGCTGCGCAATTTTGCTGGTGTTCTACTTTATAATGATCGCTTACTGTTTGCGGCAAGTTCAGCGCGCCAAAGACCGTTTCGGCGCCTTGCTCATCTTCGGCATGATCGCGATCGTGTTTTGGCACGTGGTGATCAATGTCGCCATGGTGGCGGGTGTCATGCCGGTGGTCGGGGTCCCGCTGCCGATGGTGAGCTATGGCGGTTCCGCGCTTGCCACCATGATGTTTGCCCTTGGCGTGATCATGAACGTCAGCATGCGTCGCTACGTTTTCTGAACAAAAAAAAGCCGCCGCGTCGGCTCTCAGATATCCGACACGACGGCCGCTGTTCTTACGTAAGTTGTTTTCAGCCTGCCTACTGCAAGACCTTCTCGATTGCGCTTACCAGTTTCGCTTTTGGCACGGCGCCGACAATTTGGTCTTTGACTGCGCCGCCTTTCAGAATGATCAGATTGGGAATTCCACGCACGCCATAACGCGAAGCCGTGGCGGGGTGATCATCGACATTGAGCTTGGCCACTTTGAGCTTGCCTTCGTACTCGCCGGCGAGTTCTTCCACAATCGGCGCGATCGATTTGCACGGACCGCACCAGGGCGCCCAAAAATCCACGAGCACCGGCACCGTTGAATTAAGCACTTCGGTTTCGAAATTGTTGTCGCCGACTTCGGTAATTTTGCCCATCGATTTTCCTCCTTAAAGACTGGTAAGGAATTTAACCAGAGTGCGAACGCCGAATCCAGTGCCGCCTTTCGGGCCGAGTGAGTTTTCGCTTTCGGCGAACGCGGGGCCGGCGATATCGAGGTGCGCCCAGGGAAGATCGCCGACGAATTCCTGCAAAATCAACGCGGCCGTGATCGCGCCGGCGTGCGCGCCGCCGATATTTTTAATGTCGGCGATATTGCTCTTGATCATATCCTTGTATTCTTTTACCAACGGCAGCTGCCACAGCTTCTCACCCGTGTCACTCGCACAGCGGAGCAGGGCGTCGGCGAGCGGCTGATGATTGCTGAAAAGTCCGCCCACCCGAGGGCCCAGAGCGACCACGCAGGCGCCCGTCAGCGTTGCCAGATTGATCATAGAATCGGGTTTCTGTTCGGCGGCGAGGGCCAGCGCATCGGCGAGAATCAACCGACCTTCGGCATCGGTGTTGAGCACCTCGATGGTTTTGCCGTTGAGGTACCGAATCACATCGCCGGGTTTTTGCGCATTGTGTCCGGGCAAATTATCGGTGGTCGGGACGTAACCGGTCACCGCGACATCCAGATCGAGCTTGGGTAAGCAACTCATCGTAGCAATCACTGCGGCGCCGCCCGCCATATCGAGCTTCATGGTTTCCATCGATTTGGACGGTTTCAACGACAATCCGCCGGAATCGAAGGTGATGCCTTTGCCGATCAGAGCGATTTTCTTTTTCGGCCTGCGCACCGGCTGGTAGCGAATTTTTATGAACCGTGGCTCTTCGTGGCTGCCGCGATTGACCGCCAAAAGACCGGCGAGCTTCATCGCTTCGATCTTTTTTTTGTTCCAGACTTCGGTCGATAAACCGCGCCCGCGACAATGCTCTTCCGCCTGTTCGCCGAGAAATCGCGCCGTGGCTACAGAGGGCGGCTCATTGACCAAATCTCGCGCCAGGAAAACTCCAGCGCTGACGGTTTGCGCCTGGTGGAGCAATCGCAACAGCGGCGCTGCGGTTTTCAAACCCGGCCTGAACAGCGTCAAAGACTTCAGTTGGTCGGCGGCTTTGGAGTTGGAGCGGTACTTATTAAATTGATAACCGGCCAGAAGCGCGCCTTCGACCAATGCGGCCGCGGCTACGTCCGAGTCTCTCTCGGGCGAAAAAAAAACTGCAATTTCTTCGCCCCCGTGGGCGGCAGCTTCTTTACGAGCGCGTGCGCCGGCCTTGCGCCAACTGTCCAGCGCATTTTCGGATGCGCTACCCGTCCCGACTAGCAGGATCTGGTTTGCCGGGAGCATGCCGGCGGTTGGATAGAGCAGAGCGCTTCCTTCCGCGCCGATAAATTTGTTCCTCTCGATCTGGGCGCGCAGATGTCCTTTCAACCGGCGGTCCAAGGCAGCCATTTCCGGCGCGTCGACTCGTTTTTCGCGCACCGGCAGCACCAGGAGATCTGTCTTGATGCGGTCAATGCGGCTGTCGCGAATTCTGACTTCCATGCGCACTGATTCAGGTTTTTGCCCGGATGAGCGTCATGAACTCGCTCCGCGTATCCTGGCGGGTCCGAAATGCCCCCAGCAGGCTGCTGGTGATGACATAGGAATTTTGCTTCTCCACACCGCGCATGCGCATGCATAGGTGCTCCGCCTCGATCACGACGGCAACACCAAGGGCGTCAAGCTTTTCCATAATGATAGTCGCGATTTGATTGGTCATGCGTTCCTGCACCTGTAACCGGCGCGCGTAGACATCGACCAGACGGGCGAGCTTGGAAATCCCGACGATTTTGTGATGCGGAATATAGGCGACATGAGCCTTGCCGAAGAATGGCAGCAAGTGGTGTTCACAAAGAGAAAAGAAATCGATGTCTTTCTGCACGATCATCTCTTCGTACTCTTCCGTGAAAAGCGCGTCGTTGATCACTTTGGCCGGATCCATTTCATAGCCGCGGGTCAAAAAAGCCAACGCCTCGGCAACCCGATGCGGTGTTTTCAATAGTCCCTCGCGATCGGGATCTTCACCGATCGCTTTAAGAATATGACGAATATGTTCTTCCATTACTGCTCCGGCATGATGTGGAGATCAGGACGTACGGCAAATTCTCAAAAAATTAGCATTTAGGTCATGAGCGGTCAAATTGAGCTGATCGCAACGACGCCTACAATCGGTCGAGGAGCCAACGGGGCGTAAAACGCAAAGCATAGGCGTTCAGTAAAGTCATATAGTCGGAGATCAAAAGCAGGCCGACAATCACCAGGAGCAGGCCACCGATCGTGTGGATGGCTTGGATGTAGCGGCGCAGCCGCTGGGAAAACTCAAAAAAAGAATCGATTGCGAGGGCGCTCAAAAAGAAAGGCACGGCCAGTCCCGCGGCATAGCTCGTCAATAGCAGGGTGCCGCGACCGACCTCGCCTGAAGTGCTGGCGAGCGCGAGGGTCGCGCCCAGGATCGGTCCCACACACGGCGTCCAAGCTACGGCGAACGTGATGCCTACCACGATCGAACCGAAGTAGCCCGCCGGCTTATCTTTAAGATTGAACTGTAAATATTGCTCAAGGGCGGGAATTTTAAAAAGTCCCATCAAATAAAGCCCTACGAGCAGGATGAAGAGTCCGCCCAAAATTCTGATCACGTTTCTATAAGCGAGAAAGAGCCCACCAAGAAAGCTCGCCGATGCGCCGAGGGAAATAAACACCAGTGAAAAACCTACAATGAAGGCGAGGGAATTCAGGACCACACGCCAGCGCACGCGCGCGCGGGCCTGTTCACTGCGCATTTCATCGAGGGAAACTCCCGAAACAAATGAAAGATAAGAGGGAATCAGCGGCAAAACACAGGGAGAGAGAAACGAGAAAATACCCGCGGCAAATGCGACAAAAACATTGACATCGGTCATCTTTTGCCGTCGGTCAGATCTTTGATCAGTTTGCGCGCCCCATTGCCGTACCATTCCGCCGGTCCCCAGCCACGCGCCAGTCCCTCGCCCTTGGGACCGATTAAATAAGTCGCCGGCAATCCCCATGCGCCATACAGGCTGCCGACTTGCGCATCAGGATCGAGCGCGATGGGGTAGGTGATCTTCAATTCCTTGACAAAATCGACGGCGTCCTGCTTGCGGTCTTTCACCGCCACAGCCAAGACGGTAAAATTATTGTCCTTATATTCCTGGTACAACTTTTCCATCGCCGGCATCTCTTCACGACAAGGCACACACCAGCTGGCCCAGAAATTCAACAATACGATCTTGCCACGAAAATCCTTCAAAGAAATTTTTTTTCCGTCGGGCGTCGTTAGACTGAAATCCGGCGTGGGCGCCGCCTCTTTCATCGGCTGAAGAATCGGCACAGCTTTTTTATAATCGATTTTGGTTTGAGCCCAAACCGAAGTGAAAATCGGCGCAAACGTGCTGACCACGAAAACAATTGCAAACGCTAACGAACGAGGGAGTCGCACTTTCATAACCGGACACTGTAACGAACGGGTGCCGTGGACGCAATACTCGCCAACGGCACAAGCTCAGCGATGAATTAAAGAACTTCGAGAATGCGACAACAGAGGGCACTAAAAACACAAGGCCCTCCAGATTGATGCTGGAGGGCTCTGTGTATCAGGTAACCAGAACGGTTACCGTAGTCGCCTGAGAGTAAGGAGGGCTTAAATCACCACAACCCCACAACAACCCCACAGTTACTTCTTTTTCTTTTTGGCTTTCTTCTTGGCTTTCTTCTTAGCAGCCATAGACACCTCCTTTTAGATTCCACGGGCGGGCTTATCGACGGAGAGCACTAAAACAAGGAACTCAGGCGCAAAGAAAATATTTCTACTAAACCCTCCCATATTTTGTGGGTGATTCGATTATTAAGGTACAACAAATTGTATGTCAAGAAAAAAATGCCATTTTAGAAATTATTTGCGCAGACTTGCGAATGCGAATGAATCAATATCTCGCGATCGGTTGCTCGAGTTGTGTTCAACAATCAGCTTACGATGACTGTGAGGGCTCGGGGTTTTGATTTTCTGCCGGTGCTTCGTTCAAAAGCAGTTCAAAGTTTGATCGTCGGAGATTACGGCATTGCGGCTGTTTGTGACAGTTCTTCATCAATCACACGCGCGAACATCTCGAAAGGCTGCGCTCCCGTTAACGGCCGACCATTGATGAAAAAAGCCGGCGTCCCGGTGATCCCCAAGCGGGTGCCTTCATCCAAATCCCGTTGCACAGTCGCTTTGTGGACTCCGGCTGAAACGCATTCGTCAAATTTTTTGAGATCCAATCCCAGTTGCGCGGCGTAGCGCTTCAAATCCTCCGGACCAAGTTTTGGGGATTCACTAAACAAAACATCGTAGTATTCCCAAAATTTTCCTTGATCCTGCGCACAGCGCGCTGCTTCCGCGGAGCGCCGTGCCTGGGGATGAATGCTTTCGAGCGGAAAGTCTCGGTACGCAAGCTTGACTTTCCCGGCGTAGTCTTTCAGTAACTGAGTCAAAGTCGGATGAGCCCGCTTGCAGAACGGGCATTCAAAATCGGAAAATTCCACGATCGTTACCGGGGCGTTCGCCGCGCCACGCACGGGCGCGCCCTCGGTTGAAACGGCCACCCGCGCCACCAGCGGCGGCTTCAAATTGTCGACGATTTTGGCTTGCGAGCGAAGCGATTTGAGAAACTCTTCGCGCTTTGCGGCGAGCTTCTGGTTTTGCAGATAGGCTCGGATCTTTTCACGCATTTGCGCATCGTCAGCTTTAATCTGCGCTTTGTTGTCCTGGTAGAATTTTTCGATCTCCTGCTCCGTCACCAGGGTGACCTTTGACGTCACCTCCGCATCGATCAGTTGAGGAACCGTGAGCTTGCGCTTGGCCGCCTCCTTTTCCAAAAGCTTGTCGTTGATCAGCGCATCGAGCTTCTGGCGCTTGAGATTGTAGATCTGCTCTTCAAGCTTGCTCAGTTGCCCGGCAAGAGGTTTTTCGACGTCCTCCGACGTGATCGCAGCCCCGTCCACTTCAGCTAACGTATCACCTGCGGCATGAGAGTTGGGTGGAAAGGTGAATCCCAGCAAGAAAATTGCAATCCAAAAAATCATCATCGGGAAAAGCGCTCCTTCGATTCAGCCTTATAAAGAGACAAACATTTGCACAGCCCAAAAACGATTTTTTTTAAGCGAAAACCGAGCGTAAAGTTTTTACCCGAATAGTCGGAGACAAGTCCAGTTGCTCCCGATTCGCTCCAACCACGAAATGGCTTCCATATGGCTGGCCACCGATTCACGTAGACTGCCGCCCTCTCTATCATTTCTCCTGCATGACCACCAGAACTCCGCTTTCGCCCGCCGCCAGCCGCCCGGCATGGAAGGCGGCGGGCGCGTCGGCCGGAAAATCGTGGTGCAGTGCCGCGAAAAGTTCCGCGGCTTCAGGTTTTTTCTGGCTTAGCGCGGCATACGCTTCGGCATAGCGGGCCAGCAGCGCCGGCGAGTCGGCCGGGGAGACCGGCACCAGGATGGGTACGGCATTCTTCCGGCCCTTCACGATTATGTCGCCAACCGGACGAAATGCCTGGCTCCGGCACTTCGCAACGGTCTCGCCGCTCACTGCGACATGGCTGCCGATATACTTGTTCAGCCCCTCCACGCGGGAGGCGGTGTTCAGCGAATCGCCCAGCGCGCCATATTTCAGCTTGCCGCGGGTGCCGATATTCCCGACCAGCGCCATGCCGGTATGCACGCCAATGCGGGTATGGCCCCACTCGATGCCGCGCGCCGCGAGCTCGGCACTGAAGCGCTGGCCCGCCTGGTCCATCGCTAGGGCGGCGGCCACGGCGCGGTCAGCGTGATCCGACTGATGCATCGGCGCACCGAACAGCACCACCATGCCGTCGCCGATGAAGTCGTTCACCAAACCGCCATTCTGCACGACTGCATCCGTCAGCACGCCGAAATACTCGCCCAACAGCGCCGCCACGGTGGCGGCATCCAGCGTTTCGGCCGTGCTGGTGAAGCCGGCGATGTCGGTAAAGATAGCGGTGATCTCGCGATGCTCACCGCCGAAGCTGGGCAGCGTGTCGCCCTGCATCATCTGGTTGATGATCCGCGGGTCCAGATAGCTCTCGAAGCTGCGCCGCAGCTTCGAGCGTTCGCGCGCTCCGACCGAGTGCATGACGAAGTTGCAAGCTGCCGCGCTCAGCCCCCAAGCCAGCGCCACTGGTACGCCGGGCAGCAGTAGGCCGGGGCCGCCAAAGCCCCACGCGGTAGCACCAGCCACTAGGCCAAAGCCCAGCACGAGTGCGGTTAACACCACCAGAACGCGCCAGACCAGCAGCGCCAGCACCGCGCCGCCTAATGCCGCAGCCCAGATGGCGACATCGTCCATCAGGCGCGGCAGCGGCACCGGGTTGCGCGATTCGCCATTGGCTATACGTATCAGCTGGTCGGCGGTGTGCGCATGCAGCGCAATCCCGATTAGCGGCCCCTCCCCGCCCCAGCCGGTACTGAACGGCGTGGCGAAATTATCCTTGATGGAAAGCGCAGCGGTGCCGACCAGCACAATGCGTCCGCGTAGCGTTGCCGCCAGATCCGGCCGGCCGAGGATCTCGGAGAAGCTTATCTGGCGGAAACGTCGATAGCCGCCACGATAGTCAAACAGCATCTGATAGCCACCGGCATCCACCTTGGCGTAAGGACCATAGGGCTGGTCGAGGAGCGGGATGCGGCCCCGGCCCAAGGCCAGGTCATCGTCCACCACGCGCAGCCGCTGACCGGTATAGCTTTCGGCCAGGGAGACACCCATGGCTGACCAGTTGCGGTTAGTGCGTTCATCGGCAGCCAATAGCAAGGCGCGGCGCACCACGCCGCCGGCATCCGTAACATGGTCGGACAGCACCTCGCGGCCGGTACCGCGCAGCGCCGGCGGCGGCGGAACCCCGCTGTTGCCCGTGTCCGGCAGCTTAAAGACCCAATAGAGGTTGTCGTGGGCGCGCTGAATCGCTTGTAACTCTCGGTTGCCCGGCGCCATGGGCAAGTCGCGGTACAAATCCACGCCAACCGCCTTCGGGCTACCGGTGAAAACGGCCGCCAGTACGGCTGCAAGGTAGTTGTCGCGGATCGGATAGCCCAAACGATTGATGTCCGCTTCGGTGGTGACCACTAGCACCACACGATCGCTTTCTTGCGACCCGGCGAAGAAGGTTACCAGCGTGTCGTACGCCGAAAGTTCGAGGCTTTGCAGCCAGCCGGTTTCCCTCAGCGACAACAGCAGTAGCGGCACCAGGTTGGCTACCATCAGCGCCTTGATGAACCTCCGGCGCAGCAGGGCCAACAACCAATTCCCGGTGCGTGCTGGCTCGTCTTGAGCAGTGGCGCTTGCGCGCCCGTCCACGTACTTCAGCTTTCCCGTCCACGTTGACCATACATCCATCTTACGGGCCTGCTTTGCCATCGTAATCTTAGTTTCTGCTCAGTCCGGCCGGGTCTCGCGCTGCCTAGTCAGGCAGTGGCGTGGCTGCGCATGCAGCCACAATTTGACACTATCGCATAGCTGTCAACGCGAAGAAAAGCGTGTGGTGGGAATCGCTGGCACGCCAGCGACGAAGTCTGAACGATGAGACAATTCAAGAGTGAAAGCTAAAATTGAGTGACGAATTAACAAGATTGCCGGACGGAATTCAGAAGCCGAGGTTCAGCCGCTTCGCATGTCGTTAAACTTATTGATGGATCGATTCCTGCTCCTACGTATCGATGAATGATTAACGCCGGCCGAAACCAGCGTTAATCACAACGAGCGATCTAGTCGTCGGTCGATGGTAGGCCAACCTGTTTCAGGAGCGCCGTACGCTGGTTGTGCAGATCTTGGTTTTGTGGCGCAGCGTCAATTAGATCCGAGATCGA
>DATIEH010000126.1:0-4168 GCA_035455905.1 Binatia bacterium
TCCAGCCATGCTCGAGGGCACCATGCAATACGCCTACGATTTCGTCGAGAAGATACCGCTGGTCAAGCGCGAAGCTTTTCAGGTGACCGCGGATGAGATCGCCAAGAAAAACCCCAAGGCCGTGGGAGCAAAGCTGGAGCAGTTTTATGACAACAGCTTGGTACAGGAGTTGATCAACGAGGGCTTTTTCACCTCGCTATGGGGAAAATAGTCCAGCGTCCCGCCCGTGCATGAAGGTGAGCTGACCTCTTCGCGCTCTTCGACTTCGTGGACGCGTGTAAACACATCAAGCAAGATACCATTTGTAATGAACCTGCCCAACCCTAGCTCGCCCTGATGAATGTGCGGACGTTCAAAGTTCACGTAAGCGTCTTGTCGGCAGCTCTTGTGTCCTAACGACGTAGAGCGGGCGATTGCAACACCTGCGGATTTACGACGTTGATCGGTGTGCCGGCGGTGTAAGCGATGATCTGGTCGAAAACGTCTGAGAATTGGATCTCGTACTCATCGCGCGTGACATAGCCGATGTGCGGCGTGCAGACCACGTTCTCCATGGTAAATAATGGATAATTAACGTCGCGCACCGGCTCGTCTTCGTAAACATCGACCGCCGCCATTCCGGGCCGGCCAGCTTTCAGAGCGGCAACCAACGCGCCTGGCTCGATCAAACCGGCGCGGCTGGTATTGACCAGCAAAGCGGTCGGCTTCATACGGTCAAGGTCCTGGTAGGTCACGATGTTGCGGGTCGCTGCAACCAAACGCATATGGAGTGAGAGCACGTCACACTGCGAAAAAAACTCCTGCTTGCTGCGCGCCGCGGTATACCCATCGCTGCGCGCCAGGTGGAGCGAGCTTTCGCGCGCCCAAATCAAGATGTTCATCCCGAAAGCTTTGCCGTAACCCGCAACCACGCTGCCGATCCTCCCATAGCCGAAAACTCCGAGCGTCTTGCCGCGCAGGTCGTGGCCGACGCCGATCTGCCACTTTCCTGCCTTGAGTGCCGTCATCTGGTGGGGCAACTGGCGCATCGCCGCAAGCACCAGCGCCCATGTAAGCTCTGCGGCGGCGTAAGACGGCGTGTCGGCGTGCTGGCTCGACGACACAATGACGCCCAGCTCGGTGCAGGCATCGACGTCGATGTGCGGGTAGACGCTGCGCTGGCTTATGAGCTTGAGATTGTTCAGCCGCTGAAGCAGCGGCCTGCGGATCTCGGTCCGTTCGCGGATCAACACCAGCACCTCGGTGTCGTGCAACCGGTTAGCAAGTGCATCGACTTCCTGGAGGTGATCGTTCCAGATCGTGACCTCGTGGTCCGCCAGTTTTTTGTAGCATTCGAGAGTGCGGAGGGTGTCGTGATAATCGTCAAGAATGGAGATCTTCATCATGCACTCCGGTCACGATGATTGCGGTCAGAATTTATGAGTCACCGATTAACCTATCGCCGCAAGCAGACGGTCGGTCCGCACAGAGTTCACCCAGGGTAGGCCAGATAGCGCGGCAGTTTGTGTTTCAGCCCGCTTCGACGAGCGTCGCGAGTGCCGCCAGTGCTTGCCGCCAGCACTGCTCGTCGGCACGATGGGCTGTAATTGCATTCGAGGGAACATCCACGTTTTCGTAATTCCGGAAACGTGAAAGGAAGCGGCCGGGATTTTGACTCCGATCACTGGAAATCAGTTCTTTAGCGCTGTTTACGCTAATCAGTGCTTTAAAATCGTCAGTCGTACAATCTTTGCAGGCGCTTTTTCATAGACTTTTCTAAGTGAAAAAAATCTAGAATCATATTTTATCTTTGACGTTGCTCCAGGTGGCTGGAATAGAGCTGGCGTCAGACTTTCAGTTCTCGGTAACTCGGGAGTTTAAGCTCGACTAACCTGCTTTCCGGAATATACCCTTGGTCATCCCAGCCGCGCGCTTGATAATAGCTACGAATCATTTGCCGGAGCTCGTCAGGGCTCAACCGCACGCCGGCACCGACGCCGGTGGGAAGAGCTTCGCTTAGCAAACGTTCCGGCAGCCAATCGTCGTCTGAGCTCCAGCCCTCGCGAATATTGAATAGCTTTTTGAGGTTGTGAATGCGCTCGCCGGCGCGTTTCAGCTCAGCTCCCGTGTAATCCCATCCGGTCACCTTGCTCAACACCTCCGCAGCCTCTTCGTAATAGTCGCTGAAGCATTTGCGCAGAAATTTACAGACAATCAGCGAGTCGAGAGTGGCGGCGAAATTTTCAGATTCCGCAACCAAGCTTCCACGTCGAGAATCAATGCTGAAGCGGTCGACCTCGCCGGAGAAATCCGCTTCGTAAGCGCCGGAACGATTGTGGCAAGCTCCGCGCGGGCTCACTGCCAAGCCGAGCGCCATCGTCTTCAAGCTGCGTGGCTCATACCCAGGCAGCTCCAAGCCTTTGACATGCATCGCCCAGTCGCTGCTATTGCCGCCTACTTCCATGGCGGCACGGCGCGAGCCTTCCGCCAAGAGCGCACCGATTCCCCGGCGCTCGGCGATGGCAGCGATTGCAGCGAAAATTGCTTCTGGCTGACCGAACCGCAGCCTGAACTTTTGCGCCTTCGGCAGCAATCCTTTTTCGCCGCACTCCATCGCCCAAGCTAAGGTGCCGCCGGTGCTGATCGTGTCGAGGCCGTAAAGATCACAAAGCTGTGCCGCCTGAAGAACGTTGTCGGGATCGCGAATTCCGCACAGCGGACCCAGAGCGAACAGTGTTTCATATTCCATGCGCTGATCCCGACCATCGAGAGCTTTGAACAGGCGCTCGCAGCGGATCGTGCAAGCGGCGCAGCCATGCCTTCGGCTGAAATTATTTTCGGTCAGCGACTCTCCGCTCACGGCCTCAGCACCCTCGAAGGTCGATTGCTGAAAGTTGCGTGTCGGCAAAGTGCCTAAGCGGTTGAATACCGACAAATTGGCGACGGTGCCGATCTCCCGATATTTATCGGTCAGCGAGCTCAAGCTCCGCTCGCGGAGCGCGCCGGCGATCTTCTCGATGCTACTCGCATCGGCGACTTTGGTCGGACAATCACCGCTGAGAGCAATCGCCTTGAGATTTTTCGCTCCCATCACCGCGCCGACGCCGCCCCGACCGGCATGGCGGCCTTCATTACTGATGGTCGCAAAGCGCACGAGATTTTCGCCCGCTCTGCCGATCGCGGCCACCCGCGCGCTCGGCCAGTTAAGCTCAGCGCGAATGATGGATTCGGTTTCCAGGGGACTCTTGCCGCGCAGGTGTTCGGCTGAGCGAATCTCGACCGTTTGGTTTTCGATTGAGAGATAGCTCATGGCGTTCGAGCGGCCGGTGATGATCAATGCATCGATGCCGATGCGCTTGAGTTCGAGAGCAAAATAACTGGAGGAGAGCGAGTCGGCGATAAATCCAGTGAGCGGCGATTTAGTTACCACGGCGAATTTCGCCGTGGTCGTAAGGCCAGTGCCTACCAATGGCGCGCTCGCGAAGATCAATGGATTCGCAGGGGAGAACGGATCGACTCCGGCGGGCGCATATTCATAAAGGAGGCTAGCGCCGAGGCCGATGCCGCCAAGAAATGCGCGCAGCCGCGTCCCCTCGAGATCGACCCAGGAACTTTTTCCCGTGCTCAGATCGACGTGCAGCAGGCAGCCATGAAATCCGTACACGGTCAGCCTCCCGCGTCCGCGGAAAGAATAAAAATCTTGTCACCCGAACTAAGTTTGGTGTTCGGCGTTCGTACAAAATCCAAACCGTTTAAATTGCACGTGTAGCCGCTAACAAGACCGTCGGAGTTGATGACGCGGCCAACAAGGACCGGGAGCTTGTCCGCGAGGGCTGAAAAGACCTGCGCGAGAGTTGCTTCTTGCGCCAGATCGAGAGACACAAATTGAGTTTTAGCCAGCAGGCGCGCCACACCGAAAAGCTCGACGGAAACCGAGATCGAGTTTCGCTTGTTCCACAGTTGCAACGCGGCGTCGTACTCCGCCGGCGAATTCATGTTGAGCAGGCTCAAACCTTCCGAATCGAGACGGCGGATTTCTTGTTCCGGAATTTTGCGGGTGCGGACTTTATCGTAGAGAAAAATCGGCCGGAGCTCCCCGCGTTCAAGCTGATTCTTGAGAAGCGGCACCACACTCGTACGGTAAACCGCGTGCAGCGGCTGAAAGCGTTCTTGCCAATAAGGCACGACG
>DATIEH010000127.1:0-3111 GCA_035455905.1 Binatia bacterium
ACAATGCCAATAACGCCGAGCCAGTCGGAAATCAACTGACGCGCGCGCTGCCAGGCGCGGTGCGTCGTCAGCGGATTTGACTCATCGACGGAGACGAGATCGACAGCCTCTGGTTTTGATTTTGCCGTAGGGCCCCTCCGGCTGACTCCGAGGGACAATATGCATCGCCCGGTGGTACTGTCAAGACGCCCGGCGCTTCGCGCATCACGCGCGATGCGCATGCGAAATTTAAATCCCAGATTGCAATAAGGGCATTGCGATTCCGAGCGCAGCGCGGACTATTCCCAGCGTTTCATGCTGGAAAAATCATAGTTGACTGACGTGTCGGCTTCGAAGCGCCACACCGCACGGTCACGTTTTTGCTCGCCGGTGAAGACGGTCCGCAAAAATGAGGTGATTTGCCGCCAGGCGGCACCGCTCTGAGGCCGGCGATAACGGCCCGGCATGGTGTCGTTCAAGAATCCATGCGGCGCGTCGCGATAGATACGAATGTCGAAACTTTTCTTCGCTTCTGCCAAAACCGTGAACATGCGTAGGATGTTGTCTCGATGAATGAGATTGTCGAGCTCGCCGAACACGGCGGCGAGGGGACATTTGATTTCCTGCATCAGTTTGTCGATCGGTTCGGGCCGGATTCGATGCGGTTTCCAGTCTGCGTCGTAAACCGCTCCGTAAAGAACGACGGTGGCGCTGAGATAGTCGCGTTTGGCGCCGACCAGAATGGGTTGCCGGCCGGTCTGGCATACCCCCGACATGGCGACTTTGCTCGTATCGGCCTGGGGCACCGTGCGTAAGTAGGCGACCACTGCGTCCGTATCGACCAAAACTTCCCCGTCGTCCAGCTCGCAGCGATCATCGCCCGCCGCAAGTTTTTGGCGATCGCCGGTAAAACGCGAAAAGTAATCCGGCACGATGGTCACATAACCGGCATCGACAAATTTTTGCCCGAGATCGGTTGTGTGCTGGACTATGCCGTAGCGCTCATGCAAATGGATCACGGCGGGTTTCTTGCCCGCGCCGGCGGGAATGCCAACGTAGGCGTTCATGCGATTGTCGATTTTGATGGGTGCGAGCATGGGTCTGACCTTTCTTGATTTAGATCTGATCGCCGCAGCTTGGACAATTTTCCTAAGTTGAATCGGCGCTCTACACTAGAAGGCCTCTGTCATCATGCGCGAAACCGGACATAGAGTCCGGGCGTATGCCTTACGCCCCTACAATAAATTTCCACTCCGGTTCCATACGACGACTGGTCGCTCCGAGACAACTCGCTTATGCAATTCACAGCCATTCTGGGCCTATGGCAGCTTGCTCAGGATGTGCCTCAGCACTGTTTTGCTTGTTTCCAACGACGATTGCGGTTTTTTCCAGGCACTGACTGTGCCGCCGGCTCTTCCCTTATAGAAGACAATCAAGGCTGATTTGTAGTTCGTTTTTGGATCGGTCACTGCTTCAACAACAAATGCTTTGTCGCCGAATCCGGTGAGCGGCGTGATCAGCGCATTTTTGAATGGCGCGTCTGCCGCTTTGGCCATGTCTCGATATTGCCCGAGAGAATCTTCGTACACCGTTTTCATATCGTCGGCAGAATTCAAAAAATGCAGTGTGACATCGAGAAAGCGACTGGAGCCGACCGGATTCGCAAAGCTTCCCCCTTTGGCGATGTATGTGCAGACGGAATCATAGGTGCCTGCGCCGCCCGCCGTAGGAATTTTGGCAAACTCCTGCACATCGAGCTCGCCGCCGAGCAGTTTCTGAGCATCGGCGGCGCTGACCATGCTGCAAGCTGTGACTTCCGGCGCAGTCGCAGCAATTGCCCAAACAGCGAGAATCACCCAACTGAAGGCGACCATCGCATAAAACGTTTTGCTCACAATCCGGTCCGAACCAGTTTACTTTTTGTACAAACGCTCAAAATAGCCTTCATCGTCGAGTTTTTTCACGAAGCTCGAGTCGACGAAGTCTTCAGGACGCGACGCTTTCGCTTTCGGGTTCTTCGGCGCTAGCTCATCGAGAATCGTCTGAATTCCCGGCAAAGTCGGGTAAGGCTTTTCCGGCATGGTTTTGAGCGCGATCTCACGATAGGTCTCTTCGAGGGCTTCACGGTCGGTGGTCTGGAGATAGCGGCTGAGGATCTTCAGCACCGGTTCCTTCTCACGCTTATAAAAATGTACCGCGTCAGCCAGCGCAGCGACGACGTCGAGAACGGTTTCACGCTGCGTTTTGATATAAGCCTTGCGCGTTAATAGCGCGGTCAGCTCGAACGGAATATTCAATTGCCCCATGTCGATGAGCGTGTTGTAGCCCTGTTTGCGCGCGGTCAGCGTGAAGGGCGGGGTAATGATCGTCGCTTGCACTTGTTTTGACTGCAATGCAGCGAATCGCGTGGTCTGCGTGCCGATCTGAAGAATTGTCACGTCCTTGTCCGGGTTGAGTCCTACTTTAGCCAAGGACATTCGGACGCTCACGTCGGTGGCGCTGCCGAAACGGCTGATCGCGACCTTGCCGCCGACGAGCTGTTCCACGCGCTTTACTTCCGGAATCGAGATCAAGCTGTAGGGAAAGGTATTCAAAAAACTAGCGATGATCACCACGTCGGCGCCGGCAAGATTGCTCGTCACCGCCGCAGAACCATCGGCCATGACCATGGCGACATCGCCTCCCATCATCGCTTGAAAACCAAGCGAGCCGCCGGGCGTCAGAATCAACTGCGGGTCAAGGTTGTGCTTTTTAAATATGCCAGCCTCTTGGGCGATGATCAGCGCCGCCTGATAGGGGCTCGTCGCGGTGTAGGCGATGTTGATCTTGCGCAGTTGCGCAGCGGCTGGTGTCGTCAAGGTCAGAAGCAATAGGCTTGTGAGAATGAGTTGGAATCGAAAAAGCATTGAACAACCGCCTTGTCCGTCATACCGGCCCTTCGCTCTGCTCAGGATAAACTCCAGCCGGTATCCAGATGTATTGAATTTCTGGAATCCGGATCGCGCTGGCTAACGCCAGCTTGCCCGGAATGACGATACATTTTTGTTGCGAACTTTGGTGCGAGGACACTAGAAACCCTTCTTATTTTTCCGGCTCGTATTGCAAATTGTCGCGAATCAGATTGGAAATGCC
>DATIEH010000128.1:0-5212 GCA_035455905.1 Binatia bacterium
CGACCGGGTTATTGTGGAAGACTGGCTCAACGTTCTTTTGGAAGAACGGTTGGCGGCGATCTCGCTTCATGGCCGAACTCTGGAACAAGGCTATCGCGGTGAGGCCGATTGGAACGCGATCGCGCGCGCGGTGGAAATCCCTAGGCCAACGGACACGCTGCTGATCGGCAACGGCGACGTCCAAAATCTCGATGACGTTTTTCGGCGTATTCGGCAAACCGGTGTGGATGGGGTGCTGGTTGGCCGCGGTGCGCAAGGCGATCCCTGGATGTTTCAAAACAAGGAGGTTGTGAAACAGGCATTGCGCTCCGGCGAGGAGTTGTTTTTGCCGGACTGCAGCGTCTCACTGGCGGAAAGATTCGCGGTGGTGGTTGAGCATAGCGAACATTTCGAGCGACTCTTCGGACGTTCAAGGTTTATGGCGATGCGTAAACACCTGACCTGGTACTGCCGAAATTTTCGCGGCGCGGCTGAGATGCGAGCGAAAATGACACGTGCCAACTCGGCCGATGAAGTGCGGTGTCGATTGCAGGAATTTGCCCGAGGTGCTTTCGATGTCGCAGCTATGCCGACCCGGCAAATCCCCGACCAGCAGTCCGGCGGCATCGAGGAGCACGTCTCGCTCTAAACGTACGCGTTCATGCGGCTTGTTCTTGCCTCCACCTCACCTCGTCGCCGCCAAATCTTGGCTCTGCTGGGAGTGCCGTTCGAAGTCATCGCGCCAGAATTCGAGGAGCAAATATCCTCTCACCTTCCTGCTGATCAGGAAGTGGTCGAGTTTGCCCTTGGTAAAGCGCAATCTGTCGCGACGAAATATCCACGAAGTATCGTTATCGGCAGCGACACGATGATCGAGCTTTCGGATGAAAAGATCGGCAAACCTACGGATCGAGAGGACGCGCGCCGGATCTTGCGTCTACTCTCGGGCGAGACCCATCGGATTTTGACTAGCGTCGCCATCGTTGACCCCGACGGACCTGGCATGAAAGAAATCGAAACGGTCGCCGTGGAAATGCGCGCCTACACTGAAGCCGAGATCGAAAATTATCTCTACTCGGGAGAGTCTGACGATAAAGCTGGGGCTTATTCGATTCAGGGACGGGGAAGCGCGCTGATCAAATCGATTTGCGGCGATTATCTTGCCGCGGTAGGGATGCCTCTGCGCCGGATTGCCCGGTACCTGGAGAGTCGCGGATTATCCGTCGTGGATATCGACAGCCTCTACGCTGAAAAATCGTTCATGAACTGGCAGCGGTTTGCCTGATGCTCGCCACCGGCGGAACTTCTCGACGGCGCTTTATCTTCCTTACCTTCCGGCAGCTCGTACCGTAATCTGCGCGGCGGCAGGAGTGCCGTCTGAAGTGCGGGCGGTTTGCAACGAAACCTCCGCGCCTTTCATCAGCGCCGTTCGATCGGCAATCACACGTTTGACGATTGGAATCTTTGGCGGAACAAAGACTCTTATTTCCCCCCCGGGATATTTGAGATTGATGAGCCGCCCTTGAATCTCTTGAACCGCGACATCCTCGACGCGCTCGACATTAGCATTGGTCATAGTCGCGCCGCTCCTAGGATCCGATCCGAGCGGGCGATGCCCTTCTCCGGTGCCGCGCTGATCCTCGGAAAAGATGTGCACTTCCGAAGCCAGAAAAGTGCCATCGGGTTGTCTGGTCGCGGTGGTTCCGAGATACATACCCGGTTTTATGTCTGCGAGATCGACAGGCACTTCGGTACGGATCACCGTCTTGTCGGTGAGGAGCGCTTTAACCTCGCCCGCCGGTGTGGACACGGTCACTTCCTGGCTAGTAATAGAGGCGATTTTTCCTCGTACCGTAGTCGTGCTTTGAGCAAAGCTGGGCATCTCTGACAAAAATAAGGCAGAAGCGCAAATCAGCATGCAAGCGCAGTGGTCTCCCTGTTTCAATCGATGAAATCCCATGGATTCTTCCTTTCGTGAGGCGACCAACGCGCCCATGCGCGTCGATCCGCGAGCGCCGATTTCTGGCTGGCGTGAACGGATTTGTTCGAATTCTCTAAACGAAATTTCCGCAGATTCTTCAGAACTCTACAGGTTCGCATGGTACAGAGCTTGCTCTAACTACTCCCAACCGATGAAACAATCAAACACATATTCCAATCCGGATCAGAACTGGCATTGGCCGGAAAAAACCTGGTTCCGCGAACGCCTGAATGCGATCAAAGCTCGCGAGCAGGAGACGCGCCAGAAAATTACGACTGCTAATGCCAGAACCGAACCGGTTGACGTAAGCACGACCGCCAAAAGCGATCCGAAGCGCGATTAAGCAGTCGCTTTTTTGGCGCTCGCATTCCGCAGCGTCGAGCCTCTTCGAGCCCGTCTCGTTTCTCCTCTTGTGATTTTTCCGAACCGTTTTGACTCATATTAGTTCTCACTCTTTCGAGCCTGATCCAACTTCACTGAATTTTTACCAGCCATCATAATTTCGTGCGACCGCAGTTAGTCCCAGCTTTTATCCGGTTTCAGTAGATCGGTTGGTTGGGTCTTCGTAGCTTGCATTTTTGTCCATGCGGATGTAATCGATTTCAGATTTCAAAAAATCGGCGGAGGACAGTTCGATGGCGCAAGCGGCAACTGAACAAAACTGGGATTTGGAAGCCGACGTGGTGATAGTCGGGTCAGGCGCAGCCGGGCTGCCTGCGGCAATCAAAGCGGCCGATGGGGGCGCGTCGGTTATTGTAGTCGAGGCGAATTATGACATCGGCGGTCACGCGATTATCAGCGGCGGCAATGTTCCCCTCGGCGGCGGCACCAGCGCGCAAAAGAAATACGGGATTAAAGACTCGGCCGATACAGTCTTTTCCGACCTCACCGACTGGACCATCGTGCAGCCCAACGGCTGGCCGGATTACCGATATAACGATCGTGCGGTCATGCGCGCCTTCGCGGATCATTGCGCGCCCACGTTCGAATTTCTCCTGGCAAATGGTGTCAGATTCAAAGACATTCCACCGGATAATCAAGGCGGTCACAACATCGGCAACTCCGCCCCCCGCGAGAATCACGCGTTCTGGACCAAAGGGGCCGGCCCCGAAAGCCCGAACAATCGAGCCGGAACGGGTGTCATTCGTCCACTGGAAAATAGCGCGCGGGCGAAAGGTGTGAGATTTCTGCTGAGTTACAAAATGGCGTCGATCATCCGGGAAGGGGAAAAAACCGGCAGAGTGGTCGGCGTCGCCGCCCAATACAACCCTCGTATCATGCCCGGGCAATCGCTGCCGTTAAAAAGTTTTCGTTCTGACGGCAATATCGAGAGCACCAAACCGGCGATGAGGATTCGGGCTGAAAAAGCTGTCATCGTCGCCACCGGCGGCATGACCAGTAACGTAAATTTTCGCCGGATGTTTGATCCAAGATTAACCGACGTGCTGACCGTGGCCGGTGAGCCCTACAGCTACCAGGATGCCAGCGGCGAACTCGCCGCTACGGCGATCGGCGCTTCGCTTTGGGGTTTTGCCAATCAGACGCTGGAAAATGGCGATAACATCCGCACCCAACGCGTGCTCGCGACTAAGTGGAATTATATGACCTGGGAGCTGGAAAGTCCGATATTTCCTTTGGTGCGCTCGACCGGCTTGAACGTCAAGGATTGGCATGACTTGATCCTGGTCAATCAAGTGGGGAAGAGGTTCTACGACGAGACCAAAGGCGATTATCCGCACGGTAACGTTTACAATGACTTTAATCCCTACACGCCCAACGACTATCGGAACTGTGAGCGGATCGATTATCATCCCAACAAGTACAATTTTTTTAATGCCGCGGTGGCAATGAACGACTATTCCGAGCCGCCGGACTATTCAGCGGGTCCGGTTTGGGCGATCTTCGATAACGAGGCGGTAAAGCGCGAGGGTTGGAAGGTAACGCCGCCGTACGTCGACCCCGATGGATTTTTCTTCAGTGCCAACACTCTGACGGAGCTCGCTTCTGCAATCAAGAATGAATATCAGGCGAAGGCGATGCGGGGTGAAATACTGCAGGCCACGGTTGAGCGCTACAATTCATTTGTTGATTCGGGCAAGGACCACGACTTCGGCAAACCGTCGCCGAAATACAAGTTCCAGGTGCCCCCGTTCTATGCCGCTTGGGCGACTCCCAATGTCCATGACACCCGTTCAGGGCTGAGAATCAATGCGAAATGCCAAGTGATGGATATGGAAGGCCAGATCATTCCCGGGCTATATTGCGCCGGCGAATCAGCAGGCGGCTTTAACCAGCACGGGCTTGGACGTTGTACGACGCAGGGTTTCATTGCCGGGACAAACGCGGCAGAGGAGCGTGTTCCGAAATAACTACCGGTCCTGCCGCAAACTGTTGCGTTGTGGTTATCGATAGAGCGATTCGATAAAACCGCTGGCCTGGAGTTGGCGAACGAATCGGTCGTCGAAAAACTTATTGGGATCGAGATCCCTTGCCTTGGGATTGCGTTCGCTAAGTTCTTCCAGAACCGATCTCACCGCACCCGCGGTTGTCAGCGGTACCTTCATCATATACTTCGCAATTTGGACGTCGTACGATTCTCCTAGTAACTCTGCATCCTGGGTGCGCAGGTATTTAGAAAGCACCTTGGTCGCGAACGCACGATCTTTCTTCATCAACGCGATCGCTTCGATTTCTGCCGAGAGAAAGCGCCGCACGAGATCCGGATCATCCCGTATAATTTCGCCACGGGTCGACACACCGGTCGAAGCGTAGGGAATGTTGAGAGTTGGGATGTGTAACAGAAGACGATTGCCGAGCTTCAGCGCTCTGCTGGTCGCCGGATAGCCAAATACGGCGGCTTGAACTCGATTGCCTTGCAGCGCGCCGACAATCCAATCCCCGGCGCCAATCTCAACGATATGCACATCCTTCCCGGGTTCCAACCCGAAGTGCTTGGCTGCGATACGTGCGCCGGTATGAAGCGAAGTTCCGAATCGGCTGATGCCGATGCTCTTGCCGCGGAGTTGCTCCGGATTTTCGATCTCCGGCCGAACCACAAGATTCAACACCAATGTGCCAACCATCGTCGCGACGATCTTCACATCGGCGCCGCCCACGGCGGCTCCCGTTGTCGTGCCGCCGGCAATCTGAACGAATGAAACTTCGCCGGCGATCAGCGCATTGGTTCCCTGGACGCCGCTCGGTGTGGCGATCACTTCGACTTGTAATCCGTATTTGTTGAAGATGCCGGCT
>DATIEH010000129.1:0-3763 GCA_035455905.1 Binatia bacterium
GAGGTGACGCTTAAGTTGGGATGCCAGCAAACGCGGGGATTACTTGGTTGTAGTCGGCGAGGCGGTTTTCGCCTCTAGGGCGGCTACTTTCACGGCGAGTGGCGAACCGGGGTTGTCTTTGAGGTAGTCCTTGTACGCTTGAAGCGCTGTTTGAGAGTCGCCAAGCGCCTCGGCGCAACGCGCCTTTCCTAGGGTCGCGCGCGAGTCCAATGCACTGGGGATTTTTTGCGCCTCGGTAAAATGCTCGATGGCGGGTTTACATCGTTTCATTTGCTCTTCAGTCTCGCCCAGCGTGACCAGAGCGATCTGACGGTAAAGGCTTTCCGGTTTGGTGGCGACCACCGATCTTTCAGCAGCATTCAATGCCTTATCGAGCTGGTTGGTCGCGAGATAACTATTGGCGAGATAAAGATGCGCGAGTACGGCATAGCGCGACCAGCGGTAAGTTTGTACCTTCTCGAAGGCCGGAATGGCTTCGCCGTACTTATCTGCCTGATACAATGCGAGTGCTCGTGTAAACTCGTGCGAGGCAGCGACGTTTTGCCGTTCCTTGAAGGATTGCCAGCCCCAGAACGCCAGTGCGAAAAGGATGACCGCGCCGGCTGCCGCAAAGACCAGTATCTTGTGCGCTGCGAAATACTCCAGTGCCTGATCGGAGACAACCTGAAACTTGTCCGGCTGGCGTAATTGCTTGCGCGTGATTCGTCGGCTCGCAGTGGCCATGGAGCTGATCCGTGTCAGTATCGAACAGCGGAGTTCTAGATTGAACGATCCTGAGGGTTTGCGGAATTTAGCTTAAAGCTATTGCTTGTACTTGAAATCTTCCGGACTCATCTTCTCGAGAATTTCAGCCCATTTTTCCTTCGACACGTTGGACACGTTTTCCACGCCTCGTTCGCTTCCTTCCTCGTTCTGCTGCAGCATGCTGGAGGCCTCGAGCACGGCTTTGGCGACGTAAATGGGACTCTTTGTACGCAAGGCTAGCGCAATCGCGTCGCTCGGGCGTGAATCGATCATCATTTCGCGACCTGCGACACGGAGGTTGACGGCCGCGTAGTAAGTATTTTCCTTGAGCTCGGTGATTTCCACGCATTCGACGGAGCAGCCGACTTCGCCAAGAATCGTTTTCAGCAGGTCGTGCGTCATCGGACGCGCCATCTTGATCCCTTCGATTTCCGTCGCCATTGCAGTAGCTTCCAGCAGACCGATCCAGATCGGCAGATTGAGCTTGTTTTCAGTATCCTTCAGGATCACGATGGGCGTTTTAGTGACCGGATCGAGAGTCAAACCGCCGACTGACATTTGGATCGTGTCTTCTTTTTTCATCATGCCATGTCCCCTTCTTGCTGGGAATTCAAAGTACTGTTATGCGACCACGCCTCGCCAATCAACGAGGTTGCAGTAGCGCCGGTGATTCGAGCCGGCACGAGCCGGCCGACAAATTGTCCGGCCCCTGTCACGTTCACGATGCGATTGCTGCGAGTGCGACCCATCATCTGTCCGTTTTTGAGCTTGGACGGACCCTCGATGAGTATTTCCTCGAGCTCGCCAATCCGACTACGGTTCCTTTTCAGCGAGATTCGCTGTTGGAGCGTCTGCACGATTTTGAGCCGCTCCTTTTTTACGTCGCTGGGGATGTCGTCCGTATAGATCTTTGCTGAAACAGTCTGCGGCCGCGGCGAATACGTGAACGAATAAATTTCATCATACTGCACTTGTTCCAGCAATTCCAGGGTTTGAACGAACTCGGCGTCGCTTTCGCCGGGAAATCCGACGATGATGTCGCTGCTGAGCGCGACGTTCGGGCAACGGTTGCGCAAGCCTTCGATGCGCTGCAGATATTCATCCCGGGTGTAGCCACGACGCATCCGCGAGAGCACGGTATCGGCGCCGGATTGGACCGGCAAATGGAGGTGTTCACAAAGATTGTCCAGCGTCGCGAAGGCTTCGACCAACTCGGCCGAAAGATCCTGTGGGTGCGAAGTGGTGAAGCGAATCCTGCGCAGGCCGTCAATTTCGTTGATGCGCGCCAACAATTCAGGAAAGCTCAGCTCTCCCGGAGTGAGCTTGCCGTAGGAATTGACATTTTGTCCGAGCAGCATCACTTCGATAACGCCGCGCGCGACCAGAGATTCCACTTCTGCAGCTATCTTCGCACTTGGCCGGCTAAGCTCCCGCCCGCGAACGTGCGGGACAATGCAAAAACTACAGACTTTGTTGCATCCCTGCATGATAGTCACGAACGCCTTGACGCCGTGAACTTGGGTGCCGTCGTCGGTGTCCTCCATATACGCTGGGTCACGATAGAATACAGTCTCCACCGGCCGCGTTCGCGATGCATAGACTTCTTCGACCAGATCGGGCAACTTTTGAATGTTGTGTGTGCCGAATACCAGGTCGAGGTGCGGCACGCGTTTGAGCAGGTTTTCGCCTTCCTGTTGCGCCACGCAGCCGCCGACGCCGATCACCACGCCGTCGCGATCCTGCTTGAACTCCCTCCAGCTACCGAGGGCGCTATAAACTTTCTGTTCTGCTTTTTCGCGTACGCTGCACGTGTTCAGTACAATCAGGTCGGCCGAGTCGATGGAATCGGTCTGCTCGTAACCGCGGCGCGCCATGACGCGGAGGATTCGCTCCGTATCATATTGATTCATCTGGCAACCGTAGGTCTGGACGTAAATCTTTTTGGTCATGGCACGATCAAATCGACAATCTTATAAAGCTGATTGATGCTGCGGCACTCTTCCGCGATGTGACAATACGGCGTATAACGCGGCATTTCGCTGTCGCCGATACCCCAGGTCATGCGGCTCTCGGGATTGAGCCAGATGAGCTGCTTGGCTTTCTCTTGAATCTCCCGTAACACCCAATCGTTCGGCCGGTTGTAATTGTTGCGCCCGTCACCGATGATCAACACCGTGGTCTTACCGTTCACTGCGGAAAAAAAGTTTCTGTAGAACTGCTCGAAGGCGCGACCGAAATTCGAGTGCGAAAACACGTCGACGACATCACCCTTGAGAGCCGCCTCGACGGCGGTTTGAATATCATTGGCCTCGAACAGTTGCGTCACTTCGCCGATCTCGGCGACGAAGACGAAACTCCGGACCTTGGAATAGAGATCCTGGATCGAATAGACGAACTGCAGCATAAAACGCGAAGCATTCAGCACCGAGTCCGAGATATCGCACAATACCATGACCTGCGGTTTAGTTTTTTTACGCCGATCAAGCCGAATATGAAACGGCACACCGCCGTATTGAAGATTGGAGCGCAGGGTTTTTTTTATGTCGAAGCGGCCCCGCGCCGCTTTTTTTCGTCTCACCGAAAGCCGGTTTTTGAGACGTTGCGCCAGACGAGCAACCGCTTCGTTCATCTGCCGAATATCGTCTTCGGTATAAAACGCAAAACTCTTGTCGGCCAACGAAGCGCGCTGAGAAGAGTCTCTCGGTTCCAATCCGCGTTTGCGTTGTTCCTGCTGAATGACCTCGCGCAAAAGCCGATTGAGATCGCGCATGCGCTCATCGAGATAGCGCAGCACATTTTGCAGATCTTCACCGTTTTGGCCGAGCATCTGGAGCATGCCCTTGAAGCGCTCGATCTCGCTCTGCACGCGATCGAGCTGCAAGCGCGCCGCCATGCGCGTGTACGGCGTATAGCGAAAGCCGTCCGGCATGCCTTGTTCCATCTCCTGCTCCATGGCGTCGCGTAACAATCGTTCGAGTTCGCCGCGATTGTTATTGAGCAAAGCGCGGGTAAGCTGCGA
>DATIEH010000130.1:0-3880 GCA_035455905.1 Binatia bacterium
CTTCGATAAATATCACTGGCAAAGATGGTCGATGCACCATACCCCGAGACATCGCAAGTAGTCGCGGCGCCGGCTCGAGCCCGACGATCTCGCGCACCCTGGCTGGATAAAGAGGCAGATTCAATCCCGAACCAACGCCAATCTCCAAGACGCGGCCCTCCGCCGCCGAGATCACCCGCTCGCGGTAGGGCATGAGATGGCGGTTCCGCATCGTCAGATTGACGAGATGCGGCAGGATCCGCTCGTCATAGAAGCCCACGTCTTTTTCCTCCGCACAATTACTTTCTCGATGTTTGATCCCCTTGCTTCTCTCTTATCATCACGCGCATCATCAAGAACATGCCGACTGGACAGGCCAGAAGTACCACGAGGCTCAGCGTCTCGCTGGCGATAGCGCCAAGGGACAAGCCAAAAAACGAGATCGCCGCGAAAAGGAGAATCGGAGCGGCACAACAGATCGCCATCCCGAGCGCTCCTTTAAACCATCCTTTTCCCTGCATCGAGCAGCCGGCTGACCCGTTTTTGCTCTGCGCTCCGGCTCCGCTGGGGTTTCCCGCAGGCGATTCTTCCGTATCTAAAAAAATTAGATCCGACATAAAATCTCCCTTTTGGTCAATGAGTCATCTTCCCATCATGTCTTTCATCTTCTCGCGCATATCTCTGTTCATCATACCGCCGCCCCCACGCATCATGCCTCGGCCACCCATCATCCCGGCCATCGCCGCCCTCATATCGATTCTCATGCCATCGACCTCCTCGCCGACAAGGCCATCATGCCGCGTGGCTTTTCCCTGGTTGCTATTGCAAGAATATAAGAAACCAGAGCCCAGCGTTCATTCGTGGAAAAAGCCGCCGCATACGAAGGCATCGGGGTTCCGTTCAAACCCGTGCTGAGCGTGCGGTAAAGATCCTCTGGATTAGGACCCGATTTGAATGGTTTCAGCGTTAAGTCTGATGGCGAGATCGGATTGCCCCAATCATCCTTTAAACCCTTCGCCGACGGGCCGCTGCCTCTACCATCCTGACCATGACATTGAGAGCAACCTGCTTCTTCGTATTTTGTTCTTCCGAGCGCAACGAGCTTGGGATTCGCCGGCGAAGCCGGTGGGATCGCAATCGCTTGCCCGGGCTTTTCTTCCTTGAATCGTTTAGAGAAAGCCTCGATATACCGAACCACTGCCCGTCTCTCTTGCTCGGACAGTTGCAGCTGGGCTAGCATGCTGGTTCCTCTCACGCCTCGCGTTACGATTCGATACAGATCGCCATCGAGCGGAAGCGAGCCCGACGGAGTCGAGCGAAATTTGTAAATGCCCAGGGTGAAATCCCTGGGCTTGGTTATCAGTCGATCGGCTTGGGGCCTTTGCCATCGCCCTTTTCGCCGTGACACGCGGCGCAATTCTCGCGATAAACACGTTCTCCAAATGCAAGGTCGTCCGCCGCTCCCGCAACTCGCGAAGTCCCATAGCGGATTTGCGCTACAGAAACCGCGCTGAGCGTCAGAAATAATCCTGCAAGCAAAATGTGTTTCATACGTTGTGAAGCGCACATCGATTTACTCGATATCATTTTTGAGGCTTTAAAACCCACTCCGAGATAAAACGGATAGATTATTCGAAACTGCAGCTCCAATGGGCCGAGTTGCACGAGTTCGAGACGAAATGGAGAAACGGAAATTGCTAAATGCGAAGGACGACGAAAGCAATAGCTAACGGAAGACTGAAAACGGGATGAACTCCAGGAGCGGCAGACGACGGAAAAAATGAAACTGGACCTTTAATCGAATGTCCTGATGGAAGAACCGTTGGCTGCGAATTATCCTTAGAAACCGAGCAAACTTGCGGCTCCGGCGGTTAAAATGCTCGCCAAGAATACTCCAAGCCACGTCGTTACAAGTGCTTTCGCCGGGATTGCTCTGTAAAGCATCAGCAGCGAGGAGAGACTTAAGGCTGGTAAAGCTGCCACGCCGCCGCGCATGCGGAACGAACGTGCCGGTGAGAGAAAGAACAGGATTGTTGATTAGCGGCGCAGCGATGCTAGCTGCTGGAGAGATCACCTTTGAAGGATGTTACGAGACGCCAGATTTCTTCAGTCCTTGCCTGGCCCTTTCCGGTGTGACCGGTCCGAGAACGATGTCCCGAACGGTTCCTTGCGCATCGATGAAGAATGTCGCCGGCGGGCCAAAGATGCGGTAAGCGCGTTTAATGGTGCTGTTTAAGTCCAATCCGACGGGAAAAGTCAATTTGGCTTCTTGACTGAACTGCGTTACGGCGGCGCGCGTGTCCTCGACGGCAATGCCAATGACCCGATAGCCGCCTTTGTCGGCACCTGCGGCAATCTCGTTGATCAGCGGCATTTCGTCACGGCATGGATCGCACCAGCTTGCGAAAAAGTTGATGACCAATGGCTTACCGCGCCATTGTTGCAGGCTAACCGATTTGCCGTCGAGCAATTTCAACTCGAAATCTACAGCCTGCGCCCCGACCGCAGGCGCAGTGATTGATGTCGCATGTTCATGCTGGGCCCACGTTACTGCCGGCCCATACGGTCCGGCAATGAGCCACAGAGTCGACGCAACAGCGCTCGCAACAAAAAGATATCGTGCGCGTTGCGAGCGACCTCCCTTCATTTGACGACCGGCGCGGTTCTCGTCGAAATCCATGACGTTTCTCCCTCGGTTTCCGTCCATGCCACATGAAGCAACTTTTGTGAGAGCGCGAGCATCGGCCTGCTGGCATTGCCAGCCGTTCGGCTGACCTGTTGGATGGAGCTCCAAGTTTGTCCATCCGGCGCGAGGCTGCGCATGAAAATTTGCGACTTATTTTGATCGTCGAGATTTTCCCATACCAAGTAAACTGTCCCGTCGGCAGCCACCGCGAGTGTCGTGTGGAGAATTTCCGGCGCTGTGTTGGCCTGCACCAGCTGCCGCGGCGCAAAGTGCTGGCCGCCATCCTTCGATACCGAATAGTAGATCCCGGCTTCTTTTTCCGAGCGGCCGAGCGTGAACCAGGTCACATGGAGATAGCCGCGCCCGTCTATTCCAATCGTCGGACCGGAATGCGGACAGGAGGCCACTTGCCAACCGTCGTCACTGATTTCGACTGGCTGGTCAAATGATCTACCGCCGTCCGTCGATTTACGCAGCGCATGATTGCGAATCTGTTGCTCGCTCACCTGCCGATCAGCCATGTAAACTGTTTTTCCACCGTCCGCGAAAGCGATGCCTAACCGGCAGCACTCGCAAAGCCCGCCGCCAATCTTATAGCTGTCCGTCAACTGCTCACCCTTCGCGCTGAGCCGCTTCAGGTAAAGCGAACGCGGTATCGGGTTATCGACTCGTCTGTCGATCCAACCGACCAACAAAGAATCGTCCGCCATGGTTTCGATGATCGGAAACCGAGCGGTATTTTTCAGTTCGTTTAACGTCTTGGCCGGCGTAAAGCCGCCCTTACCGTCCTCCATGGCGAACCGAATGTTCGCTCTGGTTTTATCGCCCTTTTCGTTCGGAACCGACCAGACAACGTAAGCCCGGTTATTTTTGCCAAAAGCGAATCGCGGCCCGCCTTCCTCGCCTTCGATCGCTTCTACCGCGGAATTAACCTGCTTCGGACTCGTCCACGTTTTGCCGCCATCCTTTGACCACGCGAGCAAAGCGACCCGCATCGGCGACGCTGTCATCTTCATGTGCGATTCATGTGGAGGCGCGGCGATCTCCTGCTTTGTCATCGCCATAGGCCGCTTGTCGTCCTCGGTCCAAACCGCAAACAAGCGCCCATCCGAAGCGAGGCGCAAAAATGGCGCGGATGGATTGTTACTGCGCCGGCCCAACTGCACTTCGGCGCTGAAGGAGAGCGGCCCGGAACCGGCAGTTTGCCCTGGGACC
>DATIEH010000131.1:0-8535 GCA_035455905.1 Binatia bacterium
GGAAAAAGAAGCGTGAAGGCACTGAGATCGTTTACCTTGGCCAGATCTAATCCGCCGAAACAGGAGCGGGCCTTGAGTGATTCGAGATCGATCGGCGCGCCGCCCTGATCCCATACGTCCATTGAGATCGCGCGCTCATCCTGTTCGGTCCATTCACAGAAATTTAAACGTCGGACGAGATTTTCCACGGCGGGCATGGCCTCGGCTTCCCGTACCCGATCGCGGAGGTATTCACGGCTCACTGAAATGTCGAGATGCGGTTTTGCTTTGATCCAAACACGTTCGTCGCGATAATCGTCTCCGTCATCAAGTGCGCAGAGATACCCAAACCAGCGATCGTTTTGGAGAACATTTTCGAGAACCTTGGCCGTATATTCATGGTGCTGCCAGCAGATCGAATGCCGATCGAACCCTGAGTTGGTGATCTCGAAGATGAGCGGTTGGCGCCGCCACTTGAGTCCGGCTCGCATCATATCGACAACGACGGCGCTTCGATGCTCGTGCAACTCATCGACCAGCGCGGCGCTCGGCCGCGGTCCGGACTGCGAGTCTTCATCGGAGCTGATCGGGCGAAACCATGAGCCGGTTTCATGGTCGGAGAGATTCCAGCATTTCTCCCCGATGCCGCTTTTCTGAAGTCGGGCGCTTAGGTGTGGCGACTGATCCCGCATGGCGACGGCATCACGAAAAAGAATCATCGCCTGATCTTTTTTTGTGGCGCATGAGTACACTTCAGCACGAGCTTCGTTATCGGCAGTCAGCATGAAAAGCCCAACACCGGCAGCAAGTGGAGATTTCCCGTTCGATTTTCCAACCTCGATATAAGCAATTTGAAACCGGCGAAGCCCGGTTGATGATAGCTTCCAGCCGAAGAGCGATCCCAAAATGAATTGCTGCCACGGCTGAGGCTCGAACGGCATACCCTCGAACTGCCCGCCATTGAGCCGAAGCACCTTTCGAAAAAAGCCGATCACATAGTTCGCGGTGCCGGCGTTTTTTCATCCCCTGGTTGCCAGATAAGATCATCGCGCTCAAAATCGGCTAAATGTCGCTTGCATGCTGCGCGAACCCATGGCCCGCCGATAATCTTCCCGCTCAATACATCTTCGGCGTACTGAGTGACTGGATCGGAAGTCGGTTGTTTGCGCGCGCGCTTCATACGGCCACCGGGTGCGATCGCTTAAAGTACAAATCTCCGATCGGATCTTTTTCCTTCGGCGGTAAAACGCTGATCTTACCGCGGGACTGCGGATCGAGCCCGAATCCAATCATGATGTGGCGCATACAACCGAACGCCTGTTTGGCAATAGCAACCTGCGGCTTGGAGCATTCCCCGTTTGCCTCGGTGGTGTGCGTGATTCGTGGACCAACTCCAGTGTGAGCATAAAATCTTCTCATTTGGGCGAAAAAAGGCTTGTCATTTGGTATTCCCATAAGTGAGAATGATCGGCCATGAACCGATGCGATTGGGCGGAGTGTCACGAGGTGGGCATTCTTGATGGTGTGGACACGAGCTTACTCAACAATGAAGGTCGCAAAAACATATCTCTTGATGAAAGCCGCTCCAGATTCATTTATCTCTGCCCGAAGCATTTCGAGTTAGGCGTCGGCCAGCTTACCTCGGACAAAGACTAGCCAATGCGACGGGCTTTATCGCGCCTTCATTCTTCACTATAGCCTTTCGAGAACATGCAGCGCTCGAGGAAGAATGACTCTCCTGCGACTGCCTTCCGGTCGCGCTCACATTGTTCGAGATCATGGCGCATTTCTCCCTCGGTCGTGTTCGCCCTGTTCCAGGTGGGCGCGGCACAGCCGAACAACAAAACAATACAAAGAGCGATCGCAAGCTTAAACAACGTCATTCCGCTGAGCCTCTGATCGCCCGTTGCCGGCGCCAGCCCGCAAAACAGATCGCCGCGCCTTCCGTTCATAATTCATCCCATCAATTCCGACCACTGATTTTGTTCTCATACCGCGCCCGTTAAAATTTTTCTGACCATTCCTTCCGTCCATAGCGCTCTTGCACGAGCACCTCGATACGATCAATCGGAATTTTATCCAAAGCTGTACGAGCACTCCAACTTTCTTGTAAGCGTTCTCGCAGCTCTGCCGAGCGCACAGGAAGCTTTGTGAGAAACTCCAGGTGCGAGCGATTCTGTCGATACGCGGGCTGCTTGCTAGGAAGCTGCAAGTACCGACTGATCAAAGACAAATCAAAGTCGAGAAGAAACGTGCCGTGAATCAATACCGCACGGGATTTCCGGTACTGCGCGTTGCCGGAGAATTTGCGTGCTCCGATCGCCAGGTCGCTGATGCCCTCGAGCGCGACTTCGAGCCCGGTCAATGTCTGGACAATTTTTTTGTGGCGTTCCAATACGTACCGAAACCCTTCTTTGACTGTTCTAAAGCGATGCGTTGCGTTTAAAAACAATGCGTAATTGAAGCACCCAGGTCCCTGCAACACGGCGCCGCCGCCGCTCATCCGGCGCAGGACGGTCAGCCGATCTTCCTGACAGGCGGAAAAATTTACTTCCGCGCGGATTGAATTTGCATGGCCGAGCACGACAAAGTACTGCGCCGCTTCCCAAACGCGCAATATTTCATCTTTAACCTGTCCTGTTTCGACCAGTTCCAGCAGCGCTTCGTCACAAGCAAGATTGTGCGCCGGATCATCGAGCGCAAGGTCAAGGTATTTCAATTTGTTCAGTTGATTTTATCCGGATTTTGTTGTCTGCTAAAATTGTATCGATGGAAACAGAAAACAAAAGCACTTCTCGCATCATACCGCCGGTGGAGAACGAACAGCCAAACGGCCGGGGCAACAAAAACGATCGGCACAAATGGGTTTCTTCACTCGAGCATATTCTCGAGTTGATTCTCAAGAACGAGCAAGCTGGGCAAGCGAGCCTACTCATAGAGGAACTCACCGAACGCCTTCGCGAGTCGGGGGTGAAAATTCCGCGCACGGTTAGCACCCCCTACATCAACACAATTCCGCGCGAGAACGAGCCTCGGTATCCCGGCGATCGAGAAATCGAGCGGCGAATCAAGAGCTACGTCCGTTGGAACGCGATGGCGATGGTCGTCAAGGCTAATCGTCTTCATCCAGACATTGGCGGCCACATTTCCACTTACGCTTCGTCCGCCACGCTTTACGAGGTCGGGTTGAACCATTTTTTCCGCGGTGGTGACGGCGATCATCACGCAGACATGGTTTACTTTCAAGGGCATGCGTCGCCAGGTGCTTATGCTCGCGCTTACGTGGAATGGCGCATCAACGCGCCCAAACTGCACCATTTTCGTCAGGAGCTCTCGCCGGTCGGCGGGGTCTCATCTTATCCGCACCCCTACTTGATGCCTGATTTTTGGCAATTCCCATCGGTTTCCATGGGACTTGCGCCCATTATGTCGATTTATCAGGCTCGCTTTGTGCGCTACCTGCAAAGTCGCGGCTTGTTGAGCGGTGTAGAACCACGCGTCTGGTGTTTCGCCGGCGACGGAGAAATGGATGAACCCGAGGCTTCCGGAGCTCTGACTCTCGCCGCGCGCGAAAACCTCGACAATCTCATCTGGGTCGTCAACTGCAACCTACAGCGTCTCGATGGTCCCGTACGTGGGAACGGGAAAATTATTCAAGAATTGGAATCGCTCTTTCGCGGCGCCGGCTGGAATGTCATTAAAGTGATCTGGGGATCGGACTGGGATCCGCTCCTGGAAGCCGATGACAAGGGATTGTTGCTGAAGCGCATGGAAGAAGCGGTTGACGGAGACTATCAAAAATACTCTGTCGAGCCCGGGAGCTATACCCGCAAGCATTTCTTTGGCAAATACCCGGAGCTTTTGGAAATGGTCAACCACATGACCGACGACCAGATCCGTAAGCTCCTTCGGGGTGGCCACGATCCCGCAAAGGTATATGCGGCTTACAAACGCGCCGTCGAACACAAGGGCGCCCCGACAGTGATTCTGGCGAAGACCGTGAAGGGTTACGGCTTGGGTGAAGCTGGTGAAGGACGCAATATCACGCATCAGCAGAAGAAACTGAACGAACGCGAGCTGCGCGAGTTTCGGACCCGCTTTGACATTCCCTTGCCCGACGAAGAAGTCGTCGAAACGCCATTCTATCGGCCACCGCTCGACAGCCGCGAGACCCAGTATCTATTAGAGCGCCGCCGGCAACTCGGCGGGTTTGTACCGGAACGAAGAGTTCGGGCTAAGCCGCTCAACGTGCCGGATGAAAATAGCTACGCCGAATTTTTGAAGGGCTCCGGCGGTCATCCGATGTCGACGACGATGGCGGCGGTGCGCCTGCTCACCAAGTTGCTGCGCCACGAGGATATCGGCAAGCAGATCGTACCGATCATCCCGGATGAAGCACGCACCTTCGGCATGGACTCGCTATTTCGCCAAATCGGCATCTATTCTCCCAAAGGCCAACTCTACGAGCCGGTCGATCGTGAGACTCTGCTCTATTACAACGAAGCCAAAGACGGCCAGATCCTCGAAGAAGGAATTACCGAAGCGGGTTCGATGTCATCGTTTATTGCCGCCGGAACCGCTTACGCCAATTTGGGAATCAACATGATTCCCTTTTATTTCTATTACTCGATGTTTGGTTTTCAGCGCATCGGCGATCTCATCTGGGCGGCAGGTGACAATAAGGCCAAAGGTTTTCTGCTCGGCGCGACGGCGGGACGCACCACCCTCAATGGCGAAGGGCTGCAACATCAAGACGGACACAGTCACCTGCTTGCGAGCACGGTTCCGACTTTACTGACCTACGATCCAGCTTTCGGCTACGAGATCGCTATCATTGTAAAAGACGGTCTGCGGCGGCTGTACACCGAAGGCGAAGAATACTTCTACTATTTAACGCTCTACAATGAGAGTTACGAAATGCCGCCTATGCCAGCGGGGGCGGAAGAAGGAATTCTCAAGGGTTTGTATAAGCTGAAACCCGCGAGCAAAGGTAAAAAGTTCAAAGCGCATCTGTTCGGCAGTGGACCTTTGCTCAGAGAAGCGCTGCGGGCGCAGGAGATTTTGGCTGAGCAGTTCGATGTTTCCGCCGATGTCTGGAGCGCGACGAGTTATAAGCTCCTGCGCGGTGACGCCCTTCGCACTCGCCGCTGGAATATGCTGCACCCGACCGCAACTCCAAAGAAATCGTATATTGAATCGGTGCTCCAGGACGAAGAAGGCGTGTTCATTGCGGTATCGGATTATATGAAGATGGTCGCCGACCAGATCACGCCCTGGGTACCGGGCGGATTATTGACGTTGGGCACAGACGGGTTCGGCCGCAGCGACACGCGCGAGAACCTGCGCCGCTTTTTCGAGGTCGATGCAGAGATCACCACGGTGGCAACGCTCTACGCCCTGTATCAAAAAGGCTTGCTAGCCGGGCATGCGGTCGAGCAGGCGATCAAAAAACTCGGTGTCGATCCCGAAAAACCATTCCCGCTTTACCTTTAATTTAGACTCGATCACCGCAAAAATTTTCAGCATGGACGTCAAACTTCCGCAGCTCGCCGAAGGCGTAGAGTCCGGCACAGTCGTCAGCATTCTGGTTGCTGAAGGCCAAGAAGTTAAAAAAGACCAACCCTTCATGGAGTTGGAAACTCAGAAAGCCGTGGGCTCGATTCCGGCGCCAAGCGCTGGAGTAGTGACAAAAATTCATGTCAAACAGGGTATGGAGGTGAGCGTCGGCCAGGTGCTGATCAGCATCGATGCCGCTGCAGCTGCATCGCCCGACGCTTCTGCCGCAGCCCAACGCGTTAGCAAGCCTGCGGCGCGGCCTGCGACTGCTCAGCCTCAGCCAATCGCTTCCGCAGCAACGCCGTCGCCTGCACCAACCGATTATCGCTACGAATCGAAAAGCGGTGTACCACCGCCAGCGTCGCCCTCGATACGAAAGATCGCGGCCGATCTAGGCATCGATCTTACCCGCGTCAAAGGCAGCGAAGCTGGGGGCAGAATCAATCTCGGTGATTTACGCGATTACGTGCAGCGACTCCAACAAATTGCTTTGCAGCGAGCGCCTGGTGCTGAACAACCGAGCGGCCAAGCTGCTCAGACTCCGGCGGCAAACGAAACCGTCGATTTCGCCAAATGGGGACCGATCCATCGCGAGAAGATGTCGCCGCTGCGCCGGACCGTCAGTCGGCGCATGATGGAATCTTGGACGACGATCCCAAAAATCAATCAATTCGCTGATGCCGACATTTCGGATCTCATGATGCTCCGGAAAAAATATGCGTCGACATACGAGAAACAGGGAGCGCATCTCACGCTGACGGCGTTTTTGCTGGTGGTGCTTGGCCGCGCATTGAAAAAGCACCCGCGGGCCAATTCGAGCCTCGACCAGAGCATGATGGAAATCATCTACAAGGATTACTGCCACATCGGAGTGGCCGTCGATACTGAAGGCGGCTTGATCGTACCCACCTTGCGCGACGTCGATCGGAAAAACCTGCTTCAGCTAGCGCAGGAGCTGCACGCGCTCACGGAAAAAACCCGCCAGCGGAAAATTTCTCTTGAGGAGCTTCAAGGCGGCACGTTCACGATTTCCAACCAAGGGAGCATTGGCGGCAGTCATTTCACGCCAATCATCTACGCGCCGCAGGTTGCTATTCTCGGTATCGGCCAAGGACAGCCGAAGCCGGTTGCCATCGATGGCAAAATTGGCGTTCGGACGATTCTGCCGCTCTGCCTCGCTTATGATCATCGTGTGCTCGATGGTGCCGACGCTGTACGTTTTCTCAAGGACGTCATCAGCGGGTTGGAGAATTTTTCCGAAGCAGATCTGGAAGTCAAATAGCGTCCTATGGATCCAATCACCACTGAAATATTGGTTCTGGGCGCCGGACCAGGCGGCTACACGGCCGCGTTCTATGCGGCGGACAGAGGCAAGAAGGTCACGCTCGTGGAGCAAAACCCGCGACTCGGCGGCGTATGCATGAACGTCGGCTGCATTCCGTCAAAGGCGTTACTTCACGCCACTGCGATTCTACGCGAGTGCAAGGAGTCCAGCCATCGCGGTATCGAGTTTGGCGCCGCGAAGGTCGAGGTCGAGAAGCTCAGGAACTGGAAAGAGTCCATTGTCGAGAAACTCGGTCAAGGCATAAGAGGCCTGGCGCAGCATCGCCGGGTGGAGGTGGTGCACGGGCGCGGCCACTTCGAAGATTCGCAAACCTTGCGCGTCGAGACGACCGCCGGGCAGAAATTTATTCGCTATGAAAAAGCGATTATCGCAGCGGGATCCAAGCCGGCGATGCCGCACGCCTTCGATCTCGGTAATAAAAGGGTGATGACTTCAACGGAAGCGCTCGATCTGCCCGACATCCCAAAAGATCTGCTCGTCGTCGGCGGCGGTTATATCGGTATGGAACTGGGCACAGTTTACGCCGCACTTGGCAGTAATGTCGTCGTGCTCGAAGCCTTGCCATCGATTCTCACGGGTGTCGATGCGGACCTCGTACGCCCGGTCAGCCGCGTCGCACAAAAGGCATTCAAAGAAATTCGCCTGAACACCAAGGTTCTAAAAATGGCGACCTCGGGTAAGCAAATCAAAGTCACGACCGAGGTGAACAAGCAGCAACGTGACGAACTTTACGATCGCGTCCTCGTCAGTGTCGGACGCGTGCCGAACCTCGCCGATCTCGGACTCGAAAACACAAAGGTCACCAAGGATGACAAAGGTTTTATTCAGTGCAACGCGCAATTGCAGACCGAAGATCCCAATATTTACGCAGTCGGGGATGCCACTGGCGGCACGCTCCTCGCTCATCGTGCCTTCAGACAAGGCAAAATTGCCGTTGAAGCAATTCTAGGCGAAGCTAGCGCGTTCGAAAACGTCGTCATTCCGGCGGTGGTTTTTACCGATCCAGAAGTTGCCTGGTGCGGTCTCACGGAAACCGAGGCGGAGCAGAACGGCATCGCGGTTCAGGTCGCCAAATTCCCATGGGGCGCCTCCGGCCGAGCCCTAACGTTCGATCGCCCGGACGGTCTGACGAAATTGGTGATCGAGCCTGAAACCGAACGGATTCTCGGCGTCGGGATTGTCGGTGTGGGCGCCGGCGAACTGATCGGCGAGGGAGTACTCGCTGTCGAAATGGGAGCTACGGTTCGCGACCTCGCCGACTCGGTTCATCCGCACCCGACTTTGTCGGAGACTCTTATGGAAGCTGCGGAATCATTTTACGGCACGGCGACCCATACCTTGACACGTCGCAGCAGTTAAACGCATCGTAACGGACACCCTCGCCAATTTTTTCTGATGGACCGCAGATATCTCTCGGCCCGCCTTGCTAGCTAAGACAACTTCTGAAAGCTTCAACGACTTGTGATATTTTAACGTGACCGAAGTGCTCGCTCGTTCGCATCGATGCAAAGCAGGATGAAATTGGGCGACTTCCTGATCGCCTACCTTGAAAAAATCGGCGTTTCGCATATGTTCGGCATCCCCGGCGATCTTGTGATCAATTTATTTTTCAAGTTCGGCCGGCATCGAGGGCTCAAGATCGTGACCTTCTCCCA
>DATIEH010000132.1:0-2245 GCA_035455905.1 Binatia bacterium
AAGAGCAAAAACCGAATCCTTATCTCGATCAATGGATCACCTTTCCTCATTTTTTCGTTCGCAAAGTGATGCTGGTCAAATACTCCTATGCTTTCATAGCCTTACCTGGTGGATTTGGCACTTTGGACGAGATCTTCGAAACCGCAACGCTAATTCAGACCGCGAAGATCAGCAGATTTCCGCTGGTCTTAATGGTCAGTGAATTTTGGCGCCCATTGGTCGACTTCCTGTCGCAACATCTGGTCGAAGAGAAAACGATCGATCAGGCTGACATGGACCGCTTCATCATCACTGATTCGCCTCGCGAAGCGGTAGCGCTCATCACTGAGATCGCCATGGGACAATTCGGCTTGTCCTACGGTTCGCGCATAAAGCGCCGTTGGCTGTTGGGCGAACGGAAGTGGGCGTAAAACACGCCGACGCGACAAATCGCAAGTTGTTTTTCTCAGCTTCCTGAGAGTCTCAATCGATGGTTTCTGGCTTTACAAAGAAGCTGAACTCAAATCCTCCTGGTTTTCCTTTTTCAAAGGAGGATGTTTCTCTTTCCGATTCAACGCCTCTTTGACAAAGAGGCGCAGGCGAGAGTTTCTAGGGTTATGATCCAGATCGCGCAGGTCCTTTTGTTCGATCGTGACGATCGCTTGGTGATTTATCTGCGCGACGATAAGGCAGATATTCCTTTTCCGAACCACTGGGATTTCTTCGGCGGCCACTTAGAGCCCGGCGAGACGCCGGAGCAGGCGCTGTTGCGCGAAGTGAAAGAGGAGTTAGGAATCGAGCTCAGGCAATGGCAATTTTTCCGCTCGTATGAATGCCTGGAAGGAGATGTTTACCCGAACCGAAAATACATTTACCAAGCGCGAATCGATAAGACGATTGACGAATTGACGCTTCACGAAGGGCAAAGGCTCGCGAGCATCAAGCCCGATCAGTGCGGTCATTACAATTTTGCCAATATTCTCGCCGCGATCTTGCATGATTTCATCACCGCAGGCGCTTGGCCGCGAGCTGTGGATAACTCAGGCGGAAAATTTACCGATAAATAATTGTCGAGGCACCACCTTTGTGGTAATTCAGTAGCAACTCTAATGGAACATTCTCGCTTCGTTCATCTTCACTGTCATACCGAATACAGCTTGCTGGATGGCGCGAACAAAGTCGACAAGCTCTTTGAACGGATCAAAGCGTTAAAGCAGCCGGCCGTCGCAATGACCGATCATGGAAACATGTTCGGCGCGGTGGAGTTTTACCGCGAGGCGGTGAGCCACGGCATCAAGCCCATCATCGGTTGCGAAATTTACGTGGCGCCGACCAGCCGGTTCGAAAAAAAAGGCGTCGACAAAGGTCCTAAAGAATACAACAACCATCTCATTTTGCTGGCCATGAACCGCGAGGGTTATCGGAATCTTTGCAAGCTCGTGTCCCTCGGCTACATGGAAGGTTTTTACTACAAACCGCGCATCGACAAAGAGCTGCTCCAGGAATTCAACGGCGGCTTGATCGCGCTCAGCGCCTGTCTGCAAGGTGAAGTCTCCCAAGCGCTACACTATGGCCTTTACGACAAGGCCAAGACCGCCGCGGAAAGCTATGCAGCTATTTTCGGCGATCGCTACTATATTGAGATTCAGGACAACAAACTTCCCGAACAGGAAAAGGTAAACCCGCAGCTCGTCGAGTTGGCGAAGGAACTTTCGCTTCCCGTGGTGGCGACCAATGATTGTCACTATGGCGAGCGCGAGGATTTTCACGCGCATGATGTCCTGCTCTGCGTTCAGACAGGGAAAACCATAACCGAGGAAAACCGCCTCAAACTTGAAACCGACGAGCTTTATCTCAAATCCGCCGAAGAAATGATGCGCGGATTCGATTACTGTCCGGGCGCGGTGGCGCGCACGCTGGAAATCGCTGAACGCTGCAATGTCGAGATCGAGTTCGGCAAGTATCATTTTCCCAATTTCACGCCGCCCAAAGAGATCAGCCTGGATAATTATCTCGACGAGTTGGCCCATGAGGGCCTCGAAGAGCGGCTTCACGGGATCGACGATCCCACCCTCAGGAAAGATTATCTCGAGCGACTCGAGTATGAACTCGATGTGATCAAACGCATGCAGTTCCCGGGCTATTTCCTGGTGGTGGCGGACTTCATCAATTACGCGAAGCAGCATGGCATTCCCGTCGGCCCCGGCCGGGGCTCATCAGCCGGTAGCTTGGTGGCTTACGCGCTTAAAATTACCGATCTCGATAC
>DATIEH010000133.1:0-2065 GCA_035455905.1 Binatia bacterium
GTACCTATATGGATGGTGATTTTTGCGATTGCGATTTCGATCGGGGTGAGCCTGGCGGCTGGGCTTTATCCGGCATCGCGTGCGGCCAAGTTGAACCCGGTCGAGGCGCTACGGTATGAATAGGCGCGCGCGCTGCGGGCGCTTCGGTCGGTTCGGCGTATTAGCTGTGTCCGCAATAATCGGGCTACTCAGCGCCATCATTTTCGCGCCGCAACCAGGAGTAGCAGCAGCACCGCAGCAAACTGCTGGAGCCTCCGCTCGAGGCCGCGCCGAATGCCGCGACGTAAACAGCAAAATCCTCCGCCGCGCTGTTCCTTACTGTATTTTTCTCCCTCCCAGCTACGATTCGAATGCCACACAAAAATATCCCGTCCTCTATTTCCTGCACGGCCTCGGGGAAAACGAGCAGGTGCTCCTTAACTCAGACGGCTGGCAGATCATCGAGCAGGCGTGGGCGGACAAGACGCTCGGCGAATTCGTTATCGTAGCGCCCGCCGCCGGCCGCTCCTTTTACGTCAATTCGAAAGACGGCAAAGTGCGCTACGAGGATTTCTTTATCCAGGAATTTCTGCCGGTCATCGAGAAAAATTACCGTATTCGCGCGACCCGAGCAACGCGCGGCCTCGACGGCATCTCCATGGGTGGCTATGGCGCCCTGCGCTTTGCATTCAAATATCCCAAGCTGTTCGGTTCGGTGAGCGCCCACAGCGCCGCCCTAATCGAACGCCCTCCAACCGTGCAAATCGATTCGCAACAACAGGCGGCGGTAACTCGGCTGGTAGGAACAGCCTTTGGCGTGCCGTTTGACCGCGCTTACTGGAATCGCGAAAGCCCTTTCACCATCGTTCGCGATAGCCCGAAGCCCGCCGGCCTGAAAGTCTACTTCGACTGCGGCACGGAAGACGATTTCGGTTTCAACGTAGGCGCGCAACAGTTTCACGAGCTCCTCCAGAAACGCGGCATTCCCAATACCTTTCACCTCTATCCGGGCGGGCACAACTGGATGTACTTTGCAGAGCATTTTCCTGATTCCCTTGAGTTTGAGTCGAAAGCCTTCGGTCTCACCCCAGGCCGATAGTTCCGCCGTTCGCGGCGTGGCTATCGATGGCTATCCCGCGGGCGTCCGCATACGTCCAAACCAGACGTGAGAGCGAAAAATAGCCGTTTTTGCTCGCGAAGGGCATAGTCGATTCCAATAAAGAACTTGATTCAAATCAAGAATCGGTTATATGCTCTGCGCGTTCGGCTCGGCAAAATAGGTGTGGTGGGTTTTCTGCTTGCCAGGCACGTCTTCAGTTCTGGTACGCCTCTCGGCGATGCGGCTCCCGCCGGATGCGGACCGCAATAGGCCGGCAACGATTTTGGGGGGAAGTATCATGCGACGATTCTTAGCTGCGGCAGTTCTCTGTCTCGTTTGCGGATTTGCCTGGGCCTCTGTCGCGCGAAGCCAGTCCTCAGGCCAAGCAGAATGGGTGACAAACGGTTATGACATGGAGCGCAGCGGCTGGCAGAAAAACGCGACCGAGATTTCCCCAAGCAGCGTAAAGAATTTCCAGCTTCTTTGGACCTACAAGACCGACAACAAGCCGATGGGACTGGCCGGTTTACTTGAACCCCTCATACTTTCCAACGTAGATACCCCGAATGGCCCGAAGCAGCTCACGATTCTAGCCGGAAGCTCGAACACGCTGACCGCGATTGACGTCAGTACCGGTGAGATGGCTTGGCACAAGGATTTCAGTTGGTTGTCGCCAGACCCGCAAAGTGAGCAATTTCGCGGATTTATCTGCGAAAACGCGGACACTGCTTCTCCCGTAGCGAATGCAGCGGGCTCGAATCCGCGGCTCGTCTATACAATGACGGCGGACGGCTTTTTGCATACCGTCAACGCAGGTACCGGAGAAGAAGTAGGCAAAGCCATTCAAGTGAGCCCGCATGCGTATATCAAGGCAAACGGGCTAAACCTCTACAAGAATACGGTCTATACGATCTCCGGACAAGGGTGCGGCAGTAGCGCTGGTCGCAATCCAAATACGGTGTATGCCACGGATCTTACTACCCGCGA
>DATIEH010000134.1:0-5579 GCA_035455905.1 Binatia bacterium
ATCTTCTCTATACCGTGTTCACGACTCAGCTTGCTCCCGTGCTGAGTCGCACCTTCGAATCTTACCAGCTGGAAAAATTCGCGCCGGAACGCACCGCGGGAACCGACACAGGAATTAATCGCTGGCGCTTTTCTCCGTCGATTGCTTACGATCGCTCCGAGCAGTTGTCCGGCGGCGCTCGCTTGGAATATCGCAGCGGCAATCCGGTGTCGAATTACCTTCCGTTTGGTTCCCTGATGATCGACGGACGCGGCTCGACGAGGATGCACGATTTGAGCGCCGCCGTGAGCGGCTCGATCGTTCGCGTCGCCGAGTGGCTCGAATGGGCCGAGTGGCAGCTGAACTACCGGAACGCGTCGAATCCTACGGATCAGTCAAGCTTGCGCCAGAATCGTTTTGCAGCGCAGTCGAGCGCCATGACCCGACCGCTTGGATCTGTGCAGCTGCCGTTGCGTTTCGGCGGCCAATTGGAAGGAGGAACGCTGCGCAGTCACTTTGCCAGTTCCGATCTCGCGCACAACACCGTCGATGGTTCCGGATACGGCGCGGTCAAATTCTATCTCGGGACGACAGCTCGATTGGAACGCAATGTCTTTGCACTATCCTACGGCCTCGAGGTGGGTTCTACTCGGCCGGGCGCCGAAGTCGGCTGGATCAAGCACATCGCCGATGTTGCGCACGAAGTCTCCTTCCCGGTCGGCGACCATCGCTCCTTCGACATCGAATCGAGGCTGACGGCGGGAATCATTCAAGTGCCCGGCTCGATCCCCGCCGCTGCGCGGTTCTATGGCGGCAACCGCGAGGAGCCGTTCATGCCGGGTGACAGCTGGAACATCCGCAGCAATCCGGTCATTCGTAGTATTCCTGCCGATCGCTTTTCTCAGACTGAGAACGGCGCCGGGGGCACACGATTCATCAGCTATAACATGACTGCTGGAATACCCATTTGGCGCCGTCCCCTCGTTCCACCTGAACTGTCTCACGACAGCGAATTTACGGACGAGCTAAACGGGCAACTGCGAACCGCAACGAGCCTCTTGCAGCCCGATTACGCCGCCAAGGATTCGCACTTCCAGCGTGTCACAGCCCGACTCGATGAGCTGCAAAGCTCCCTCGACAAGCTTCAGGCACTGGTGAGCGCTGCCCAGCCGTCGGCCCCCGAGCCGCTTGCGCAGCAACTCAAAGCCTGTCTGAGCGCCATCAATACCGCGAAACGACGCACACAAGCCGCGGTACAGTCCAAAGGCGCCGCACAGTATGGCGACGTTTCGACCTTGCTTACAGTGAACGAAACTGAGGACCGCCTGAACAAAGTTCGCACCGCGTGTCTCGAAGGTTTAAATAGCCACCTTCAAGATGTACAAATAATTTCAGCCGCCGAGGGCCTCGAAGAAATTCATTCGGAGATGGAAAATGAGTTTGCTCTCATCGATCAAAGCGCGGCTTCAAAGCAGGCCGAATCCGAAATGAGCTACGTCAAACGCACTTTGAACAGCATTCTCTATGAAATGAATTTTCTGTCGCTCGGACCGATCCTAATGTTCGACGTCGCGCATATGGGCCCCGCCGGTTCAAAACTGGGCACGCGCTACGGAATCGGCGGCGGACTGCGTTTTACGCTGGTGAGCCATGTTGATTTCACCATCGGCTATGCCGCCAATCCCAAACGCATCACGGGTGAAGCTCCCGGTGCCTTCTTTTTCTCCATGCGCTTCAAAGACCTGCTGAATTAAAAACCACACACGAATCTCGCTCGACTTGACTCCGGCTATCGCGTATTGGAGAATCCGGCAAATCTCAGCGAGGAGGCTTGAATGATCACTTCGAAAGATCTCAAAGGCATTATGGCGATGATGCCGGCGTTTACGAAAAATGACGGCGACCGGATCGATGCCATGGATACCGTGGACACCGACGAGCTGACTCGCGCCGTGGATAAACTGATCCGTGACGGCGGGGTGAATGTGCTTACCACGACCGGAAGTTTCGGTGAATTTCACACACTACTTTGGGATGAGCATAGAAAACTCATCGAAGCGACCGTGGCCGCAGTAAAAAAACGGGTGCCGGTATTTGTCGGGTGTACGAATTTAAATCCGCGTGAGGCGATTCGCCAGGCCAAATTTGCCGAGCAGGCCGGTGCCGACGGGCTGTTGCTCGGGGTGCCTTTCTATTATCAGGCCACGGTGGACAATGCCGTGCAATTTTATCACGACGTCGCCGATGCCCTGCCGAACATGGGCGTGATGATCTACCACAACCCGACGCATCATCGCGTCACGATTCCGGTCGGCGCGTTCAAAAAGATCACCGAGAAGCCAAACATCGTGGGGATGAAAGACTCCCATCGGACACCGCTCCAGTTCGTTGAATTGTGCGCTCTCACCAAGGGAAAGATCACCGTTTTCGTCAACCAGACGCAAATGTTTCCCTATTACCAGCTCGGCGCCGCCGGCTGCTGGTCCTTCAATGTGTGGATGGGACCGTCACCGGTGGTAAATTTGCTCGATGCCTGCCTCGCACAGGACTGGGAAACGGCCAAACGAATCTGTCTCGATCTGGAAGCGACCAACAAAGTCGGGCCGAATATCGGTAACCTCTCCTGGCGCGAGAACGTCTTCAAATTGGCCGTCAACGAAGCCGGCTACTGCACCGCGGGTCCTTTGCGCGCTCCCTGGCGAATCATTCCGCAGGAAGTCAAAGACAACAGCAAAAAGATTGCTGCGTACTGGAAGACGCTGTGCGAAAAATATCCGCTCGCACAACAGCAAGTGAGGAAAACCGCATAGCAAGAGAGTAATTAGCGCTCGGGTTCCATCCCAACCCGGGACTCTAGACACCAGACGCTCGACTTGGTTAGTCGAAGCGGACGCGTTAAAGGTTAATCGTATACCAGGAGAGAGCTCATGGATGAGCAAAAGCATAAAATCATTGACGGCGATGGCCACGTGGTGGAAGACCTCGCGAGCATCGTCAAATACATGCCGGAAGAGTATGTGGGTAGAAGTTTTTCCGAAGCGCGCGGCAAGAATCCATTCCCGCCTATTGATCATCTACATTCCGCGAATCGCCACTACACGCCGAAGGGCGCGTTCGCCAATGTCGGACGCGAAGGTTGGGAACTGTTTCTCGAAGACGTCGGCATCGGCACGACCGTGCTTTACACCAGCGCCGGTTTGGCATTCGGAAAGATTGTCAGCCGCGACTGGGCGATCGAACTGGCGCGGGCATACAATAATTGGATGTACGATACCTACACATCCAAAAGCCAGCGCTTCAAGGCGATGGGCTTGATCCCTCTCCAGGAACCTGCTGAAGCGGTCATCGAACTGCGGCGTATTGTGCGCGATCTCGGATTTTGCGGCGCCATGCTGCCGTCCACCGGCGTCAACATGCCGCAGTTGGGCGCGCAGAAGTATTGGCCCATTTACGGCGAGGCGGAGCGGCTCGGTTGCGCATTAGCGATCCACGGTGGCGCTCATGAAAATTTGTTGATGGACGACGTGAGTCCCTATGCTGTGGCAAACGCTCTCGGCCATCCCATGAGCCAGATGATTTGTTTCGCCGGAATTGTCTTTAACGGCATTTTCGACAAATTCCCTGGCTTGCGTATCGGTTTCATGGAAGCTGGTTGCGCCTGGCTTCTGACCTGCATGGAGCGCTTCACCGGCTCCTGGGAAAGCCACGTGCAATACGACCCGCGCGGCCGTTTCTTGCAACTCAAGAAGGGCGAAAAAATTATCGACTACATTGTTCGCCATATCGATGACGGCCGGATTTTCATCGGCTGCGAGGGTGAGGAGCTCAGCATCGCTGAAGCGGTGCGCATCACGGGTAACAGACCCTATTTGTTCTCGACCGATTACCCTCACGAGGTCGACGCCGAAACCTGCAAGCACGAGCTCGAGGAATTGCGCGAGAACACTCAGCTCAGTCAAACGGACAAAGACGCGATCCTATTCGGCAACGCACAAAGATTTTATCAATTGAGCCTCTCGTAAGGAGAGGCTCATCCTGAGCGTCAGCGAAGGATCTATTCAGATTCTTCGGCCTCAGACTGACAGCCATGAGGAATAGAATGAGCGACAAGAAACATAAGATCATCGACGGCGATGGCCACGTGGTGGAAGATCATCCGGCCATAGTGGCGCATATGCCGGAAATGTATCGCGACCGTTTCGGCACGAGTCGCGGTGCCTATCCGCCCAACGACCATCTCCATTCGGCGAACGCGCACTTTCTTCCGCCGGGCGCCTTCGCCAAGGTCGGGCGCGAGGGTTGGATCGATTTCATGGAGGACGTCGGCCTCACTAGCGCGGTTCTCTATCCGACCAATGGGCTGTCCTTCGGTCGTATCGTGAGCCTCGACTGGGCCATCGAGCTGGCGCGCGCCTACAACAATTGGATGTACGATGAGTATCTCAGTAAGAGCAGCCGGTTTCAGGCGTTGGGTTTGATTCCGCTGCAAGAGCCGCAGGAAGCCGTGACAGAGCTCCGTCGGACCGTCGAGGAACTGGGGTTTTGCGGCGCGATGCTGCCGAGCACGGGCGTGATGGGCGCACAGAACCATCTCGGTGATGAAAAATATTGGTCAATTTACCAGGAAGCCAATCGCCTGAAGTGCTGCATCGGCATTCACGGCGGCGTGCACGATCATATGGGTCTGGACGATATGACGCCTTACGCGCCGGTGAACGCGCTTGGCCATCCGTTCGGGCAGATGGTCAATTTTGGCGGGATTCTCTTCAACGGCGTCTTCGATAAATATCCCGAGGTCCGCTTCGGTTTCATGGAAGCGGGCTCGGGCTGGTTTGTCAACTGCATCGAACGGTTCGAGCGCGCCTGGAATAGCCATGTGCAATATGATCCGCGCGGTCGCTTTCTGAAACTGCGCGACAGGGAATCGATCACCGACTACATCAGGCGGCACGTGGACGAGGGACGTGTCTTCGTCGGCGTCGAGGGCGACGAGCTTACCCTGCCCTTTGCCGTCAGCATCGTGGGCAACAAACCGTTCATCTTTTCCTCGGATTTTCCGCACGAGGTCAACAACGACACCTGCAAGGCCGAGCTCGAAGAGCTCGATGAAAACCCACGGCTAAGCCAGGCCGACAAAGATGCCGTTCGTTACGTCAACGCGGAAAGGTTTTACGGCTTGACCAATTCCTAGCCGTTCTGCACGAGGGCGTTGATCGAAAAATCACCAGATCGACAGCCCTCGCTCTTTTGGATCTCGCATCACCCACACGTGTAGAGATTACGCATAGAAGATGCCCCTCGTTTATGTTTGGTTGTTGCCGCTCGGCGTAGCCATCGGCACGTTCGGGACATTGATCGGCGCTGGCGGCGGATTCATTCTCGTGCCGATTTTGCTACTCGTTTATCCTCATGAAAACACCGAGCTGATCACGAGCATTTCTCTCGCGGTCGTATTCTTCAATGCCTTGTCCGGCTCATACGCGTATAGCCGGATGAAAAGAATCGATTATAGGTCCGGCATCGCTTTCGCGATCGCAACGGTGCCCGGCGCGATTTTAGGCGCCGTCTCCACGGCGTACGTGTCGCGTGTCGTATTTGAT
>DATIEH010000135.1:0-4001 GCA_035455905.1 Binatia bacterium
GGATCGATATGCTCGTAAGTCTCGCGATTCTTGAGCACACCGGAAACGTGCAGACCGCCTTTGTGTGCAAAGGCGCTATCGCCGACGAACGCATGCCGTTTATTCGGCTGAATGTTGGCGAGCTCGTAGAAGAGCTGCGCGACCTCGCGCAGTTTTTTGAGCTGCGCCGGGGTCACGCACTTCTTGCCCATTTTCAATTGCAAGTTGGCGATCACCGAGATCAGATTGACGTTGCCGCAGCGCTCGCCGAAGCCGTTGATCGTGCCTTGAACTTGGGTTACGCCGTGCTCCACCCCGGCCAGAGTGTTCGCGACCGCCAGCTCGCCATCGTTGTGGCAATGGATTCCCAGAGGCGTCTTGATGAACCGATTCACTTGGGCCAACGCACTACGAATGTCGCCCGGCAAACGACCGCCGTTCGTTTCGCAAAGCACGATCCAATCGGCGCCGCCTTCCTGAGCCGCCTTGAGGCAGTCGATCGCATAATCCGGATTGGCGCGAAAGCCATCAAAAAAATGCTCGGCGTCGAAAATTACTTCTTCGACCCGCTTCTTCATGAAAGCAATCGAATCGGCGATCACTTCCAGATTGGCTTTTTGACTGATCCGTAAATCGTCGCGGACGTGGAGGTCCCAGGTTTTTCCGACCAGCGTCACCACTGATGTTTCGGCGCTCAGAAGCGCTTTGAGGTTGGTATCCTGCGACGGTTTGACGCCGAACTTCGCCGTCGTCCCGAATGCTGCAATCTTGGCGCTTCTCAATTTGAGCTTTTCAACTTGTTTGAAGAAATCCGCGTCCCGCTCGTTGGACCCTGGATATCCGCCTTCAATATAGTCGATGCCAAGCTCGTCCAGTTTCTCTGCGATGCGGAGCTTGTCCTCCAACGTGAACGAAATATCTTCCGCCTGACAACCATCCCTGAGCGTGGTGTCATAGAGTAAAACGTCTTTCATACAGCTTCCTGTTTCCCGATAAATGCGTCATGCAGCACTCGCACCGCGAGTTCTGAATATTTGGCATCGATAACCACCGAGATCTTGATCTCCGAAGTCGAAATCATCTCGATGTTGATGCCCTCGGCGGCTAACACCTGGAACATTTTGGCCGCCACGCCCGCATGGGTGCGCATGCCAACCCCGACCACCGACACTTTGGCAATTTCGGTATCGACTTTGATGCCCTTAGCATGCACCTCCGGCAGAGTTTTCTCCATGATCTTGAGCGCCTTTTTGTGATCCGCTTTCGACACGGTGAACGTCAGATCGGTGGTGCCGTCCTCGCTCGCATTCTGTATGATCATGTCGACCACGATGTGCGCGTCGGCAATCGGACCGAAAATCCGCGCCGCCAGCCCGGGCTGGTCCGGCACGCGAACTAGGGTGATTTTGGCTTCGTTTTTATCGCAGGCGACGCCGGATACGAGCACGTCGGTCATACTCTCCTCCTCAGTCACGAGCCAGGTTCCTTCAGCGTCTGAAAATGTCGAGCGCACATGCACCGGCACGGCGAACTTCTTCGCGAACTCGACCGAACGTATTTCCAAAACCTTGGCGCCCGTGCTTGCCAACTCGATCATTTCATCGTAGGAAATCCGCGCCAGCTTCCTTGCTGACGGGCAAATGCCGGGATCGGTGGTAAACACGCCTTCGACGTCGGTAAAGATTTCGCAAGCCTCGGCATTGAGAAAAGCCGCGAGCGCTACCGCACTGGTATCCGAGCCGCCCCGTCCCAGAGTCGTGATATTATCGTCTTCATCCACACCTTGAAATCCCGCCACGACAACGACCTCCCCCGCACTGATCGCGTGCAGGATCTTCGTCGAGTCGATGCTCAATATGCGAGCTTTGCCGTAAGCCCTATCCGTTTCAATCCGCACTTGGTGGCCGAGATAGGAACGCGCCGGATAGCCAAGCTCCTTTAGCGCGAGCGTCAGCAGGGCCACGGAAACTTGTTCTCCTGACGCCAGCAGCACGTCCTTTTCACGTTCGTCGGGAATTTCGGATATCTCTTGGGCGAGCGCGAGCAAGCGATTGGTTTCACCGGCCATCGCCGAAACCACCACGACCAAATCATTGCCTGTTCGCTTCGATCCGGCAATCTTGGCAGCCACTTGTTTGATCCGCTCTATCGAAGCGACAGACGTGCCGCCATATTTCTGCACCAACAAAGACATTTCGGGATTGCGCTTATCCAGCCCTCGTTTTTATCTATCCACTTTTAACTCTCTCGCTTTTTAGTTGCTCCAAGATTGCCTCATAGCGCGCGCCATGAGCCGTGAACGTTACCTGACGCTTAGACTTGTTCCTATGAGCCAGACTGACTTCGAGATATGCGTCAAGCTCATCTGCCGGCAAGCGCTCGATCCATTCGATCAGGCTTACGCCATCCGAATAGAGATACTCGCGCAGGTTCAGTGCCTCGATCTCTTCGGCCCTAGCGATGCGGTACAGATCGATGTGATAAACCGGCAGTCGCCCCTGATACTCATTGATCAGGGTAAAACTTGGGCTGCGGACCCATGCCTTTTGGCTCACCTCGATCCCCGCGCAAAAACCACGCACAAATGTGGTTTTTCCGGTTCCCAACTCTCCGCGTAAGCCAATGATTTCACCGCCTTGAACCAGCTTGGCCAAGCTTCGGCCCAAACCCATGGTCATCCGGGTAGAGGTAGAAAGCACCACCCAGGCAGTCATGAACGAAGAAACCTCCGAATATAACTACTAAATTTTAGTGGAGATATCGAGCTTTCGGCAGGCGGCGCTCTAGTCGGCCGACGCGATGGCTCTCAGACCGTCAGGTAAACCTTCGATGATATCCGAAGCGATTAAACCGATGCCGCCGTTGCTCGCCGCTAGGCGATCACCAACAAAACCGTGCAGATAAACGCCGAGCTTCATGGCGTCTTCCGGTGTAAGACCCTGCCCGAGCAATGCCGCCAAGATTCCGGCGAGAGCGTCGCCCATACCGCCGCTCGCCATACCTGGATTTCCGGTGGGGTTGATGAACACCTTTCCGCTCGCGGTCGCGATGACGGTACGCGCTCCCTTGAGAATCACATGGCAACGATGCTCCGATGCGAAACTCCGGGCAATTTCCACGCGATCTCGATTGACCTCGGCAGTCGATTTTCCGGTGAGACGTGCCATTTCGCCCGGATGCGGCGTGAGCACGGGAGCAGTTTTCACCTGTTTCAAGCGATCGATCTCCAGCGCCAAGTTGTTCAGGCCATCGGCATCGATCACCCAAGGAATGGGCAAATTTCTGAGCAGCCAACGCAGATTATTCTGCGTTGCTGGAGTAACACCGATACCGGGTCCGAATAGCAACACGTCCTTTCGTTCGAGCAAACGGCGCCAGTCTTCGTCGCCAAGCGGCTCGATTTCTTCGGCGGCGTTGTCCCGGAGCGGCTCCGTCATCACTTCGAGCAATGAGCTCGCAAAGATATTGTTCAAGCTGCGTGGCGCAGCCAACGTCGTCAATCCCGCGCCGCTTCGCATCGCCGCGCGGCACGCGAGGATCGCCGCGCCCGTTTTACCGCGCGATCCCGCAATCACCAGTACATGGCCATAAGTTCCTTTGTGTGTGTCAGGGGCGCGGCGCGGCACCAAGCGGCGCACCGTCTCATGGTCCAGCAGCTCGGTATCGGGATTCACTTCTGCAATCGCTTCAGCAGCGATTCCAATATCCGCGATGATCAATTCACCGACGTAACCGATCCCCGGGTAAATCACTTCGCCGCGCTTCGCAAACCCGAGTGCGACAGTCATCTCCGACTGTATGGCGACGCCTAGCGGAACTCCCGTATCGGTGTGAACACCGGAGGGAATATCGACAGCGACTACCGGCACGCCACAGGCGTTAATCGAAGTAATCGCGTCGGCATAAAGGCCTCGCACCTCGCTTTTGACGCCGGTGCCGAGGATCGCGTCCACCACGAGGCCGCGTTTGCGAGCTCGCTCGCGAAGCAGACCCGCGTGATCGACCCCGATCTCGCTTACTTG
>DATIEH010000136.1:0-4656 GCA_035455905.1 Binatia bacterium
ATCGATATTTTGGTCAACAACGCCGGACTCTATTCAGCCCTCAAAAAGAAAAACTTTATGGAAATCGATGGCGATGAATGGGACCGCGTGATGGCGGTGAATGTAAAAGGCTTATGGCACTGCGTCAAAGCAGTTTACCCAGCGATGAAACAGCAGGGCAAAGGCAAGATCATCAATATTTCGTCCGGAACCGTGCTCGGCGGCTCGCCTTATTTTCTCCACTATGTCTCGTCGAAAGGCGCGGTGATCGGATTCACGCGAGCCTTAGCGCGCGAAGTGGGCGACGATAATATTTGCGTCAATTCCATTATGCCCGGCTTGACCATTTCCAGCGCCAATCAGGAAGGCGTCATGACGGCCGAGCAATTGGCGGATCGAAGGAAGCGGCGCGCCTTTCACCGCGATCAATTTCCGGCGGATCTGGTCGGGACGGTTATTTTTCTCGCCTCGGATGACAGCGATTTCATGACCGGGCAGTCGATCAGCGTCGACGGCGGCATGAACATGCACTGATCCATGAAGCGCTTAGTGGAAAACCAAACTGGTAAAGGTGACAGCAGAACCGGTCTCGGGAGTGAAAGCCTGGCTGTATTTGAGTTGAGTGCCGCGCCTGCCGTCGAGAAGATGAATCAGTGAATAGAGCGGCGAGAATCCGCAGATCCGGCGGCGATCCTGATCCTTGGCAATCTCGTGAAAAAACCCCGGCGCATCGAGAGCCATGAGTCGCTCGACCAACAACAGGTCTTCGCTCTCTACCCATTTGAGAAAGTCTTCCGTGATGGGCTGGCGATCGCCGAATTGCCTGCCGACGTGCGCGAGATCGACCCCCGCAACCAAGCAGAGTTCCCGCCGGTCCTTACGAACCAGCTCGCGCAGTCCATCCAAGAACTTTCCCACCGTCGGGGTCTTCTCCGGCAGCGTCTGCTCGAGCACTGCGGAATGAAACGAGGAGACCAAAATCGGCACGATCTTGAACGGTCGTTCCGACTCGCCTCTCAGAGCCGCACGCTGTTGCGCGACATATTTGAGAAACAAAACCTGAAATTCCAACGAGTGCTCGCCGCGGTGTAAATACTCGTCGACGAAAAAATCGTCGGCGCACTTCGCCTGCAATTGCTGCACAAACTCCCGGTCGGTCTCGACCGTGCCGAGCGGCGTTTCGAAATCTTTGAAGGTTAGAATAAAAGGCATCTGACCGCTGCAGTGCGACGTGCCGAGAAGGATGTAGAGATCGGCGCCATCGCTTTCCAGCAGTGCCTTGTACGCCCACGCGTACGCCGGGCCGCCCCGCTGAAAATCGATGTGCGGCGCGACGATGGCGCTCGGTCGTTGCGCCGAATTGCGTGGAAGGGGCAAACCCGGCCCCCCGGACGCAGCAAAATATCCCTCGAGCTGGTTTTTCAGCTCGGTGGGAGCGCTCTTGTAGACGCCGCCTACATGGGCCGCCGCACGCGTAGCCTGCCGGCGGAATTCTAGCACTGCGGCATTTTGATGCTGACGAAACCTAGGGCTATCGAGATAGTAATGTTCATCGAGCATGGCGACAAAATTCGCCAGCTCGTCGCTCATCAAGAGCGACCCGAACTGTTTGCTGTAAGCTTCTTGAATATCGGTGAAGGAGTGATGCCCGTCGAACTGCGCAAGCACAAAATACCCCACCGGTGAGATTCCTAACGGCGTGGCAAAATTCGCCGGATCCTTGAGGTAAATCAGTGTTTTCCCGTCCTGCTGCTGAACGGGAAATGCCTCAACCGGCCGCAACCTGGGTTTGTCAAGCATTCGGAGAGCGGCGTTTACTGGATGCGCAGTGTTACAAAAATGGCTGGGTGCAAACTTAGACGATCCCGAGCCGCTGCTTCGCCTCCTCGTTGATCATACTCGGGTTCCATGGTGGATCCCAGACGAGATCGACGGTCGCGTCCTCAACGCCTTCCAGCGTCATAATCCGTTGCTTTGCGTCTGCCGCGATCATCGTTCCCATACCGCAGCCAGGTGCCGTAAGCGTCATTTTCACCGCGACTTTCCCGCCGTCGATCTCGACATCATAGACCAGACCGAGATCGACAATGTTCACCGGAATTTCCGGATCGTAACACTCCTGCAAAGCTTCGTAGACCTGTTCTTTGGTAATCATCGATTATACTCCTGGTGAGAACTCCTAGCTCGATACGATTTTCAATCCTTGAACTCTCTTCGCCCGTTCAGAGGCGATCGATAGTTGGCCGGCAAGCTTCGCCGCAATCGAAAGGAAACTGCGACTGACTTCGCTGGTCGGATCCTGAATTAGGCTTGGCACTCCTTTGTCGCCGCCTTCGCGCAAGGATGGCGTGATCGGAATCTCCCCCAAGTAGGGAATGTTGAATCGCTCAGCCGCTCGCTGCGCGCCGCCGCGCGAGAAGATTTCATGTTTTTTACCGCAACCATCGCAGACGAAGTAGCTCATGTTCTCGACGAGACCGACGATGGGGATCATCACTTTATCGAACATCGACTTCGCGCGTATCACATCCGCGAGCGCGACTTCTTGCGGTGTCGCGACCAGGAGCGCGCCGCTGACTTTGAGCTGCTGCGAAAACGTGATCTGCACATCGCCGGTGCCGGGCGGCATGTCAACGACCAGATAATCCAAGTCTCCCCAATGCACATCGGCCATCAATTGATGCAGCGCCTTGCCGAGCATCGGCCCACGCCAGATCACGGCTTGCTCGGCATCAAGAAAAAACCCGATCGACATCACCGGCACACCATGCGCCAGCGCTGGCTCGATTTTTCGAACGCCGTTGACGTCAATCTGCCTGGGCTCGCCGCGCACACCCATAATGATCGGCACCGACGGACCGTAAATATCCGCATCGAGCAATCCCGCCGCGGCGCCGTGCATCTTCAAAGCCACAGCCAAGTTGGCTGCCACCGTCGATTTGCCCACGCCGCCTTTACCCGCCGCAACCAAAACCACGTTCTTCACCGTCGGCAATAAATCGGTTTGACCGCTGCCCGCCTTACTGCCACGCACCTGAGCGCCGAAGTTGATTTGCACTGCGTTGATTCCGGCTATTTGACTGAGCGCTTTCTTGCAATCAGCGTCGATCGTTTCACGCAGCGGACAGGCAGGTGTGGTAAGCTCCACGGTGAAACTGACCTGACCGTCGTTTACGGCCAAGTTTTTAACCATACCGAGGCTGACAATATCGCGATGCAACTCGGGATCTTCTACTTGGCGCAGTGCTTCAAAGACGCGTTCTTCACTCACTCGTTCCACAAAAAAGTTTCCTCTAAAAAACTTTAGACTTATAAGGTCTATGATGTCAACAGCGCTGGTTCGTGCTGTTAACCTCGTACTCGATCGAGCGTCTAAAGGGATATCGAGATGGCGCGGTTGTCACGTCAATTCTTACCTTGCTGGGCTGGAGGCCTTTTGGTAAAATTGAGTTATTCTGATTTTCCATTCAGCTTGACTGTCTCAGGGGGTACGATGAAGCAAGCAATTGGTGCTATCGGCGGCATTTGTTTGCTCAGTTTCCTAGTGCTCGGCTGTGCCGGTGGTAATCTCAGCACCCGTGAAAAAGGCGCCGGCGTTGGCGCGCTCGGCGGAGCTGCCGCGGGTGGGATCGTTGGCTCGGCGGTTGGGCATCCGGGTGCCGGAGCGGCGATCGGCGGGGCTCTTGGACTTGGCACCGGCGTACTGATTGGGGATCAGCTGCAAGGCCAGGAAAACCGTCAAGCGGATCAGCAACGGCAGATCGACGCCAACCAAGCCGAGATTCAGCGCCAGCGCAGGGATATGGAAACATTGCGGCGCCAAGGCGAATACTAATTGTTTTGTTTGATTCGGCTCAGCAGCAGAATCGATAGCAAGATGGGGGAGGCTTCATGAAGCGATGGACTCAGATCTCGAGCATAATGCTCTTAATTGCGGCAACGATTTTTGGGTCCGGCTGTGCCGGCGGCGAAATTACCACGCGTGAAAAAGGCGCCGGCATCGGCGCGCTTGGCGGAGCCGCCGCAGGGGGAGCGATTGGTGCAGCTGTCGGTCATCCAGGCATCGGAGCGGCCATCGGCGGAACTCTTGGATTAGGCGCCGGCGCGCTGGTCGGCGATCAGCTGCAGGGCCAGGAAAACAAGCAAAAAGAGCAGCAGCGCTCCATTGACGAACAGCGCGCCGAAATTGAAAAGAACCGCGCGCTCATCGAAGAGCTGAAAAAGAGAAACATCGAGGCGCGGGAAACAAGCCGCGGGGTGGCAGTGAATTTGCCGAACGTGAATTTTGAGTTCGACAGTGCCGATCTGACGCGCGACGGCAGAAGCAAAGTGAACCAGATCGCCGACATCATTAAGCGCGACGCGCCCAACCGGCGCGTCACCGTCGAAGGCCACGCGAGTCGAGAAAGCGCCGCACAGGAAGCTTACAATCAGCGTCTTTCTGAACGACGGGCCAACACGGTAGCCGACGCTCTGGAACGCGACGGTATCAATGGCAGAAACATAACAGCCCAGGGTCTCGGTACTCGCGCGCCGATTGCATCAAATGATACGGAGAGCGGACGCCAACAAAACCGTCGGGTGGAAGTGATTATCGAGAATTAGCGCGTACCGAATCGCGGCTCAGTGCCGTTCAGCAGCCGCTGAATATTCGCGTAATGGCGGAACACGATCATG
>DATIEH010000137.1:0-8817 GCA_035455905.1 Binatia bacterium
CTTGCGCCAAGCGTCTTCTCCGAAAGGAAATCAAGGGTCGAGGTCAGGTCACTGCCAGCAGAATCGGCACAGGCATTCCAAACGATCAAATCGTATTTGTGCTTGCAGAGCTTTTCTGACGCCGCTTCAATAGAAGGAGCGAATTTGACTTTGAGTTGTGCCGGCAGCCGGCACTGAAGCAGCGCTCGCGTGTGATCGTTTCTCTCGATGATGAGGATTCGGCTCATCTGTCCATCGTACGCGTCCGCAATCTTGCTTTACTACTTAAGTCCTATAGTCGTCAATGGCCTTTCATATTTTCTTCACCTAAGCGCAAAATATTTACACTAATAGAGTTGGGAGCGCTAAAGCTTACGAGCGCTCCAACAGCGCATCATATTTAGAAATAAGCCAATTATTTCAGCTAGTTCACTGAGGTTAAACGAACGTTGCTCAGGAGCCAAACCCGCAACATGATTCAATTGTGTCAAAAGAGGATGCAAAAATACATCTAAAGTCTTAGATCGCGCTACATCCCCTACCCGGGGTAAGTCGGATTAATCGCTGTTGACGAAGTGCGTCCGCGCTTCTCACGCCTAGCAAGGTGAGCTGAATAACGCCGCCAGTGTTTTTCGTCCGAAGCCGAGCGCCCATAACTTACGGGCAACAAACCGATTGGCGTAAGCGAGCGAAGTGGTTAGCCGTCGAATTCTGGAGATCTGCGGTGCTGTGTGAGCGAAACGCATTCGCTGCACAGTTTGAAGTCCGGTGGGAGTGTTTCTGTCCGAATAATATTGAAAACATTGCGCGGCCATCTGGAACACTCCGAGCGCCAATGCCAAACGTGATTCATTTCTTCTCGGCGATATTCCATATCAAGGCTCACATCCTGATCGGACATACGTAGAATATTGCAGGACCGTGCAATAAGGTTTGCTTAACAAAGATCTCACAGCTTCGAGCGCATTATTCGTCGAGCAGAAATTTTGCCGCATGGTTCTGTAACAATAAAGGCTACAGCGGCATATTCTACAACTCAATCGACCGCAATAATCCGCATGATTAGACTATAGTCGTAGCAACCGCCCCTCAATTATCGAGACCAAAGCCGATTGACGGAGAGTAGTGCTGTCTACCCGATCTAGAGCAATGCGCAGCGGTACAGATCGCTCCCCAAACACTCGTGGCGGCAAACTTTACCGGAACCTGCCTCACCCGCGGTGGACTTGCGAGTCGAAGTATCCTTTCTCGCCCTTAGACCAGATTGTCTTCTTTGAGGTTCGCTGAAGCGGTGCTGATGATATAGCGCTTAGGAAACGCGCTTAGATGGTCGCAAAAAAATGGAGGGAGCTGTAGCTGCTCCCTCCATTCATTGCCGGCAGGATCAGTCATTGTCGCTTTGATCGAAGTATCCTTTCATCTCAAGCATGAAATCTTCATGCTGCTGCTTTTCCCACTCGGCCTTCTCCTCTGGACTCAGCTGCTTGACCCGAGTCGTTTCCTCTTCATATTCAGTGTTAAGCCGATCCATCGTGGTGCAACTTGAGCCGAAAAACGCGAGGACAAGCAGTGCCAATATCGTGCCGCGAGTCTTCATATGGACTCACCTCCTTTCTTCTCTATTTGCGCGTTTAGAACGCAATCAATATACCTAATGTTGATACGGACGGAGACCGCAAAAATATCCGTGGTAATACAAGCAAAGACGGTCATTGGATTGTTCCCCATCATCACTGTGCTTCGCGGTTTCGACAATTTGTCTACTACGAATTCTCAATCACTACAATTCTTTTTTATGAAAGCTGTTGTTTTTTTCGAGTCGAATAACAATCGTGCTTCATCCTCGCACAACTCAGGTAAGCCTTTTGTCGTACCGTGGACCTAAACCGACGCGGTAAAAAGTCATCTCAACGTTGCAGTCTCGATTTCAACTTGCCGCGAGAAATAGCGGCGCGTTGCTTAGCGCAACACTAGCGATCAGCTTACGGCTAGTTCAGTGGCGAAGTGAAGAACGTATCGGCGGTTAAATAAAGCGTACACCCGAGAAAGGTGTTGGCAGGAAAAAACTATTCTTTGAGTTGCGCTGCAGCAGATTGCGACGATGCCAGGGAAGCGCCCGCGCACATCGGTTTTGCGGCTTTGGAGCGGCTGGCATCCACGAGAAATTTACCACTCAAAGCAGTCCGCCCAACCAGGAACGGGTAGAGCATTTCCGAGCGGTCCTTCAAGGTAACGGGCGTGCGAAACAATTTCGAACCAAGGCAGATCGAGAGTTCAACTACAGGCCTTTTTTCCGTTCCCAAGGAAGTTTGTATGTGTCGCCACTCGATAACCGGAAGCTGAAGTCTCCGACGGCCCCAGCGTTTTCCCAACCTAAACTCGGCGACATTGTTACGCACCACGAGGTCTCGCGCATCCAGCGACGACAGATCGGCACCCGTATCAATCCGAGCCGGAAAGCTGAGCCCCCACGGGCTGAGAATGATTTCCTCGATGGCGCCGACTGTGATCATCGTCGGCTCGATAGGTGCCGGAGGTTGCGCATCATCATTCACCTGGGCTGCAAGTGAGCCGATTCCGTAAGCGCTCAGGATGACGAAAAGAACGCTACCTGCAAGAAATTTCGCTTGGGCGGGACTTTGCATGGAGTAGACAGTACCTACTCCAAAAGACTTAATCAAGGACATGATAATCATCATAGTGCACATACCTAAAGGAGGTTGCACGGGATACAGGCTACAAGAAAATAAGACTTGCGTCGTACCGGGCAGACGACGCATCCTGGCCGATCCATAGGCATCAGGCGGAATAGATTCCGCTCCGGCGCATCGGCCGATGCGAGATGCCGATCGCAATCTTTGTTTCGTCAAACTTTCCAACCCAAAGAGAGATCGACCCGGGTACCGACTGGATCGAGCACAAAAGTCTCGGCAAAGCGGCCGTCGCGCGGAAGATTGGCGGTTCCACCGGTGGCTCCAGCGCCAAGCGCGGTTTTTGCTGCGCTCTTAACATCCTCCACTTCCATGCCGAAATGGTAAATTCCTTCTCGGCGATTGCGCGCCGGCAGAATGGCGAGATTGATATGGCCATCGGAAACGTAGATCGCTTGGCCATGCTCGCTCGGCTCGCCGCTGCGGGCAACTTCCTTGAGTCCGAAGGCGGTTTTGTAGAATTCCGAAAGCTTTTCAGTGTCCTTGGTCAACAGTGCGATGTGTCGAATTCGGGCCATGGCTTACCTCCTCTTTGTTGGTTGGTTTATATTCGCGTCGTCGTTGTTCAACTTAACCACTTTACTCTTTCTCCTTTGACTCTTGTCGTTTGTCATTTCGGCCATTCCCTCGATTGTCATTTTGAGGCTCCCTTGTTCCATCGAAGGAAGAAAGCTTTATTTCCCGCAGCGAGTGAGACTCGCTCCGCCGATCTACAGCACTATTTCCTGTATAGCTGCTCAAGCACGCCGCTCTTTTCAATCTCTTTAAAAAAACTTGCATCGACGAAGTCCGCCGGCCCGAAATTTTTTGCCTTCGGATCGGTCTCGCGCTCGAGCACCGCTTGCAGCGCTTTTTCATTGGGCGCTGGGGATCGTTCGAGCAGATCGGCCTGCTCATCGTAGAGATAAGCAGCTTCCTCGGCGCTCAAGCCGCCGAAATATTTTTGCAACAAAGTAATCGAACCAGCGCGATTGGTTTTGAGAAAATGCATCGTCTCTACAAACGCATGCGTAAGCCGCTCGACCACGTTACGTTTGCGCTGGATAAAGCCCCGGGTGGTGGCGAAGGTGCCCGACGGAGAAAGGATTTTCAGTTCAACAGCGCTGCTCAGTAGCCTGCCGCCTGATTTTTCCACATTCCACGCGGGCAGACCGGCCAGAGCGCCGACATCCAGTTTGCCCGCGACCATCGCAGCGGCCACTTGGGGATGACCGCCAAGCTGCAGGATCGTCACATCCTTGTCGGGTTTCAAGCCGGCCGTCGCTAGCGCATTCCGTGTAAAGGTATCCGCTTCCGAGCCGTACTGCGAAACGCCGATAGTCGCGCCTTTCAAATCTTCCAAACGGCGGACTTTCGAATTGCGGGCAACCATGAGTTTTTGGCTCGATACATTGGCCGACGCGCCAAGGATCGCGACATCGGCGCCGCGCACGCGCGCCCGAGTCAAAGCAGTGACGCCCGCAAACGCCACATCGACGTCACCGGCGATGAGCGACTGAACCAATCGCGGGCTGCCGGTGATCAGAAGAATCTCCGCGACCAAGTCATGCCTGGCGAGGATCCCGGTCTGTTTCGCCATCCACGGTAGCGCTAGCGAAACGCTCGGCGCGACGTACGCCATTCGCACCTTGTCGGCGGCGAAGCTTCGTCCGCATATCAACGCGAAAATAATTGAAGCAAGCGCCGAACATGTTGTCACCGGCTGTTTCATGACCTTCTTCCCATGTACACCGGATCAGCCACGGATCATTTTTTTTCTCGCCGCCCCGACTCTTACTAAGATCACCGCGGATTGTAAAACAAAAAAAACCGCCATTCATCGCAACGGTTACTGCTTCATAACAAGCCCGAAATTGATGACCCAAGACTCCAGACTGCGCGCCTCGCGCCTTGACACCATTGTCACGTCCAAGTAAGAATCGCGGACGAACGCAGCCATTTCCCGCTCTGAGGAATTCATGGAAAATGTCACCAGAACCGGGCCGCTCACCGGCTATCGCGTCCTCGATGTCGCCGGTCCTCTCGGCCTGCATTGCACGAAGCTGCTCGCGGACATGGGCGCCGATGTGATTAAAATCGAGCCGCCTTCGGGTGATGAGTCGCGACGTATTCCGCCTTTTAAAGACGACATTCCCCATCCGGAGAAAAGTCTCTACTTCCTTCACTTCAATACCAACAAGCGAAGCGTCACACTCGATATCGAGAAACCGGACGGTCGGGCGATTTTTCTCGCCCTCGCGCGCAAGGCCGACGTCGTTCTGGAGACCGCGCGCCCTGGTCGCATGGACGAGCTGGGAATCGGCTATTCGAATTTGCGGGCGCAAAACTCCGGGCTGGTATATGCCGCGGTCACGCCCTTTGGCCAGACCGGGCCCTGGCGCGATTACAAAGCCAACGACATGGCTGGGATTGCGCTGGGTAATTTGCTCTATCTCGCCGGCGAACCAGGCGAGCCGCCGCTACAGCCTCCGGGTGAAATCGCCTATGGGATGGCTTCGACCTATGGCGCCTTCGGCATCGCGGTCGCGCTTTATCATCGTCTAGAAAGCGGCAAGGGCCAGTACATCGACGTGTCGATGCATGAGTGCGCCGGTCACATCGCCGGTTATTTTATTCCGAATTACGGCTATACCGGTGAAAAACCCGCGCGCGCGTCGCGCAAGGGTGAAGAGACCGACTTGTACGATCCCTATCGCACAAAGAACGGCTACGCGAGGATTTTTATTATTCCTGTCGAGCAATGGCGCCGGTTGGTAGATTGGATGGGCCGCCCGCCCGAGATTTCCGGGCCCGAGTTCGAGAAAATGTCTTACCGGCGTAAGCATCCCGATATTGTCACCAAAGCGATTGCCGAGTTTTGCGCGAGGTATACCAAAGAGGAGTTGTACGACGAGGGTCAGAAACGGCGCATCGCGGTGACGCCGATCAACACCGCGGGTGAATTCGTGGAGATGCCACAGACCAAAGCACGCGGTCTTTTCGTTGAACTGGAGCATCCGGTCATCGGCAAGTACCAGCAGTTCGGCGTCGTGCCGCGCTTGATGGAAACTCCCGGTGCGATCTACCGTCCCGCGCCGCTCCTCGGTGAGCACAACAAGGAGATTTATGTCGACGAGCTCGGCATGAACAACGACGATCTCGTCGCATTACGCGCCGAAGGCGTGATCTGAAGACCAATCGGGGTATGGAGTAATGGAATGATGGAGTGTTTGGAAGTGCAAAAGCACCAATACTCCAGTACTCCATCACTCCAAAGGAACTAAATACTATGAGCAAGCTTACCCTTGAAGGCATTCGCGTCGTTGAGCTCACGACCGGCGCAGCCGGCCCGACCGTAGCGCGAGTGCTCTGCGAGTTCGGAGCGGAGGTCATTCGCTGCGAGACTCGGCTGCGCGGCGATGGTCATCGCGGCGAAGACCCAAAGCTCTGGAACAAGAAACCGGATTTCATGAAGCTTCAGCGTGGCAAGAAATCTTTCACGGTCAATATGCAAACTCCCAGGGGCCGGGAGCTTGTGCGCGAGCTCGTGAAAAAATCCGACGTGCTCGTCGAGAACTTCGGGCTCGGCATTTTGGAAAAATGGGGCTTGGACTGGCCGCAGCTGAAAGAACTCAATCCGCAAATGATCCTGATTCGCGTTAAAGGCATGGGCTGCACGGGACCGCACGCTGCAGATCTCACTTACGGTCCGAACGTCGGCAACACCATGGGCACGACCTATTTATGGAACTATCCCAACGCCACCACAGCCACAGCCGAGCCGCGCACGCAGCATCCCGATTTTATGGGCGGCGTCACCGGCGCATTCGGTGTCGTGTGCGCTCTGATCCAACGCAAAAAATCCGGCTTCGGCCAGTGGATCGACAGCGCCCAACAGGAAATCGGCGCATCATTGCTCGGGCCGAAATATCTCGAATACACGGTAAACAAACGCGAACCCCGGCCCGAGGGCAACCGCAGTTTGATTGCTGCGCCCTACGGTCCCTATCAGTGCAAAGGCGATGACCGCTGGTGCGTCGTGGCGGTCTACAACGAGGACGAATGGCAACGCTTCGCCCGTCTGTTGGAACAATCAGGAGTTAAACGCAGCGAGAATTTTGCCACCCATCTTGAACGCGTGCGCCACAAAGACGAACTGGACAAATGGGTGACCCGTTGGACTCTGCAATATGACCCGTACGAGGTTATGGAGAAATTACAGGGGATCGGTATTTGCGCAGCCGTTGTCCAGGACGTTGAAGATCAATTCAAGCGCGATCGCCAGTACGCGGCGACCGGATATCTGGTGCGGTTGAATGAACCCGAAGCCGGTGAAGTGGTCACTGAAAATGTACCGGTGCGATTGTCTGAAACGCCCGGAAAAGTACGCGGTGTGGCACCGCTGATGGGCGAGCACACTCATGAAATTGCGCGCAACCTTCTCGGCTTGAGCGATGATGAAATCAAAAAATTAGATGAAGAGAAAGCGCTCTATTAATAATTCACAATTGAAAACCGAATTTTCCACTTCACATTACTAATTTTCCATTTCACAAGGAGGATTCATGACCGAACCGCAACCATTATGCATTTATGAAAAGCGCGACCCCCACATCGCCATCATCCGCCTCAACCGGCCGGAGAAAAAAAACGCCATCAGCCGTGATCTTTACTGGGCTCTCGACGAGTCTTGGCAGAAAGCCAAAGCCGATGACGACGTCTGGAGCATCATTCTCACTGGCAGCGGCGACGCCTTTTGCGCGGGCGGTGATTTGAAAGAGAATCTCGCGTTCGCAAAAGGCGAAATGAAAGGACCCCGCTCGGGGCCTCGGCCGTATTCCAACACGCGCATGCTGCAGATGCATAAGCCAATCATTGCCGCGATCAACGGCTTCGCCGTCGGCGGCGGCTTCGGTCTCTCGCTCGCCTGCCACATCCGCTACTGCGTGCCGGCGTCAAAATTCGGCTGCTCCGAGGTGCGCTGGTCGCATATGGCCGCCTGGCCGAGCTATGTCGGTCAGATTCCCACCGGCTGGGCTTATTGGTTCGCCCTCACCGGTCAAATGATCGACGCTGACACCGCTTTTCGTTTAGGACTCGTGCAAAAAATCTGCGCTCCGGAAAAGCTCATCGACGACTGCATCGAGCTGGCGACGACGATCAACCGCAATGGTCGGCTCATCGCCCAACACACCGTCGAGTTTATCGAAGACAAGTTTCTGTACGAAACCCAGGGCTGGGAAAAAGGGTTCGAGATCCACCGTGAGTTCTACGCTCATTTGCGCCAGAGCAAAGACTACGATGAAGGCTCGGCGGCGTTTTCCCAGCGCCGCAAGCCGGACTTCTCGCAAGAATACTACGACGACAAAACCCGGCCGCCCGGCGTGCCGGAAACCGCCAAATAATTCATCCGGGGCCTATTAACCATTTTCAACATCTGGCCGAATTGACGCCATCACCTCCCTAGTGTACATTTCATGTGTACACAGGGAGGAAGCCATGGCGAAAGAGAAAACCTTGCCATTCGTGCAGGCTCGGTCGAAGCTCAGCGAGATTGTCGATCGGGTCGCGGAAAGTGGCGATACCTACGTCGTCTCCAAACGTCAAAAGCCGGTCGCGGTCATTATCGGCATCGATAAATATCGGGAACTCTCCGGTACGTCGAAGTATTTGAAGAACGTCGGTGGAAAAAGGATCATCAACCTTGAAGGGATCGCCACAGCGGTTGGCGACATCGACGAAGCCATACGCGAGCTGCGCAAGTCACGGATCGAAGCCGTCATTAAAAAGTCCCCATGACGTTCGTCACGGATACCCATCCTTTCGTCCATCATGTTACGGGCCGGAGGAGTCGTCTTGGCCGCAGAGCCTTAGGTGCTTTTGACGCGGTAAAACGCGGACGCGACACCATGATTGTGCCATTTACGGTCCTCGAAGAAGTGATGCTCCTTTCTGAGATCGGCAAAATTCGCCTTCCTCTTCCATTCCGCGACCTTGTGATGTCAATACGACAAGCCGAAAATTTTGATTTGGGCGTCAACGACGCCGAGCTGCTTCTCGAAGCGGCGACGTTCACAACCGTGAAGGATCCCTATGACCGCCTGATCATCGCCCAAGCCAGAGTCGCTGGTCTGCCGCTGATTACCGG
>DATIEH010000138.1:0-7644 GCA_035455905.1 Binatia bacterium
GCTTCCTCCGGCAAAAAAATAATTGCCAATCAGTACAACCCGGCCGTAATTACTCGCCACGACCTCGGTCCCGAATGGCGCAGACAGGTCCGTGCCGCTATGCGGCGCCCGTGGCGAACCGTTGATGATCCGGCGCATGCCGAACGATGATGCGGAGGCCTCTTGAGGCACCGGCCGAACAAACGGCGCCTCCCAGAGCCGCTCGGGCGACGAAAAGGCAAAGGCGCGGGCGAAATCCGCCTGCTCGCGACCGATCTCCTCGGCGGTTTCGGGGCTCACCTGATCGAAGCTCGGTGGAACGTTGAATGACTCTGTTCTGAAAGCCTTGGCTTTGACGTGCACCGCCACCTTGCGCTCATAAAGAGTGCCGCGGCGAGTGGTCGCCAGCAACAGGAGCTTCGAAAGCCCGGGTTTCGCTTCGATGTCCGCGCCAATGAGACCCGTGAAAGAGGCACCGCTTTGCTGAAAATAGACCGGCGTCTGTCCCACACGGCCTTCCACTGCTGCTAACGTTCCGCCGCTAATGCGGATTTCAGTCAATCCCCCTTGGAGAATCTCCACTTCATTCGGCCAATGAATCTCGCTGCGCCCAGCAGCGTACACGAGCACGGTCGGATCAAAGGAGCAGGTGACCAGCGCGGCAATGATGCAGCCCGCGAGCCTATTCACTTTTTTCCACACGACAAATCGACTTTCCTTGGGAAAAAGTAATGCGAAGACGATCGCCCACCGTCAAGGCATCTGCTCGTTTGACGATCTGCTCTTCGGGCAGCTTGTGTGCGATCGCATAGCCACGATCGAGCACCGCCAACGGACTCAACGCATTCAACCGAGCCGCGCATTCAGACAAACGGTTCTGGTTTTGCCGAAGCCGCTCTTGGAAACGGCGTAACAGATCGATCGATAAATCATCCAGCCGCTGTTGATGGTCGCGCAGCTTACGGCTCGGATCGGCCAGTCGTTTTACCAGCCCGCGAAGAGTTTCCCGCGCCGATACCAGCGTCAGATCTACGCTCCTGCGGAGCTGCAGCTGAACGATGTCAAGTTGCTCACGCAAATCGAGTTTACGCGGAAGGATCATTTCTGCGGCAGCGGTCGGCGTGGGAGCACGGCAATCTGCGACGAAATCCGCAATCGTGAAATCGATTTCATGCCCCACCGCCGAGACCACCGGAACGTTCGAAGCGAAAATCGCCCGCGCTACGACTTCTTCATTGAAAGCCCATAGATCCTCCAGGGATCCGCCGCCACGGCCGACGATCATTACATCGACACCGCCCAACCGATTTAAATCGAGAATACCGCGGGCGATTTCCCTGGCGGCACCGTCACCCTGGACTTTCACCGCCCGAACAATCACCCGCCGGTCGGGGTAGCGATCATCGATAATGCGCAACATATCACGTAAAGCAGCACCGCCGTCCGACGTAACGATGCCAATTGTTTTTGGCAGGAACGGCAAGGATCGCTTGCGCTCTTCGGCAAACAGGCCGTCCGCAAGCAGTTTCTTTTTTAGTTGCTCCAAGGCGATGTAAAGGGCGCCTTGTCCCTGCGGTTCGATTTCCTCGACGTATAGTTGCAGATCGCCACGAACGGTATAAACGCTCACCCGACCGAAACATAGAACCGCCATGCCGTTTTCAGGAGTAAAGCGCAGGCTTAAGCCCTGGCGGCGAAACATAACCGCGCAGATTTGGCTACGATCGTCCTTCAGCGTGAAATAACAGTGGCCGGACGGCGGGACTCGAAAATTGGAAATCTCCCCTTGCACCCAGACTTTGTCCAAGTGCGATTCAAGCGAGCCTTTAATCAGCTCATTGAGCTCGCTGACACTCAAAAATCGTCGGGCCACCGCTGCAAACAACGGCAGATCGGCCTCGTCGTTCAGCACCCGTACCATGTTAGCTTCTAGCTTTTAGCACAAAAAAATTAGCCCTCCGAGGGGAGGGCTAATTTATAACGCCATCATGCCGGCCAGTTTTGGGCCGGTTAAGCCGCCTTTTTTTGCACGATCTGTTTGAACACATCCCAGCTCTTCAGCAGATCAAGGGCGCGCTTGAGCTGCGCGTCGTTGTCGATCGTTTCGTCACCCGTAGGACCGGACGACGGGATCTGCTTTTCCTTCTCGAGCTGTTCTTGTGGAATGCCCGGAGACTGCTGCGGGTTCTGCAGGTGGCCCGGCAAATTCTCTTCCCGTAAGCTCGGCCGCCGTGGAGCGTCCGGCTTCTCTTGCCCTGTCGTGTTCTCGACAGTGATATCCGGTACGATACCGGTCGCCTGTATGGAACGGCCGTTGGGTGTGAAATAACGCGCCGTGGTTAAACGGAGCGCCGAGTTGTCATCCAGCGGCAGGATGGTTTGCACTGATCCCTTGCCGAATGTTTTGGTTCCTAGCACTACTGCGCGCCGATGATCCTGCAGCGCGCCCGCGACGATTTCCGAAGCGCTCGCGCTCCCGCCATTGACCAGAACGACAATTGGGAAGTCGTTCCACGTCCCTTCCTTCTGCGCAAAATATTTCTGCTTTTGTGCCTCAATCCGTCCTTCGGTGTAAACAATCAGACCGGATTCCAAAAACATGTCAGAGACCCGTACGGCCTGGGTTAAAAGACCGCCGGGATTATTGCGCAAGTCAAGCACTAGGCCTTTGATGCCGCCCTTTTCCGCAGCCATCTTTTCCAGCGCGCGCTGCATATCCCGGTCGCTCCGCTCCTGAAACTGTGCCAACCGGATATAACCGTAGCCGGGCTCTAAAGTGCGGCTACGCACGCTCTGCACTCGAATAACGTCCCGCACCAAACTGACATCGATGAGGTCTGAAACACCTTCACGCTTGATCGTCAGGTTAATTTTACTACCTCTGGGGCCGCGCATTTTCTTCACCGCGTCCACCAGCGACATATCTTTGGTGAATTCTTCTTCAATCTTGAAGATTTGATCTCCCGGCTTAATGCCCGCCTTCGCCGCCGGCGTGTCTTCGATCGGCGAAACAACGGTCAAGATTCCTCCCTTGACTGTGATTTCAATGCCGAGACCGCCAAAACGGCCTTGCGTATCGCTTTGCAGCTCCTTGTAAAGATCGGGAGTTAAATAGGCGCTGTGCGGATCGAGGGAACTCAACATGCCATTGATCGCGCCGTTGACTAAACTTTTCGTTTCGACGTCCTCGACGTAATTTTTCTTGACGATGGAAAGAATGTTGCTGAAAGCCTCCAGGCTTTCATAATCTTGCCGCCCCACCGCAGCGACATTCGGCACCCAGTGAGCCGATAAGAAAAATCCCAAAGCCAGGCCCACGACTAAAAGCAAAAACGGCGTTCCGTGTTTACGAACCATGCGCATCGCGATCTCCTATCACTTCCAACCAAACGTGACGGCTCAGTTTATCTTAAGAGAAATAAAATAGCTATTGCTTACGAAACCATGGCAGAGGATCCACCGAGTGACCATCCTTGCGCATTTCGAAATAGAGTTTCGACCCTGCCAAGGAGTCACTATCGCCCGCCTTGCCAACAACCTCTCCTCGTTTTACCTCGTCGCCTTTTTTTTTAAGAATTTCGGACAGATGCCCATAAATAGTATAGTAACGCTCACCATGGTCAATGATTACCATTTTGCCATAGCCAGCGAAGCGATCGGCGTAAACCACGCTACCCTTCTCGACCGCCTTGATTTCTTCACCAACTGGGGCATCGATGTCAATACCCTTGCGAACAATTTCAGCGGCAAACTCGGGATGTTTAAATTTACCAAAAGGCGCAATTACCTTGCCCGTTGCCGGCCACTCCATTTTTCCCCGCAGTGCCTCAAGACCCGTACCCGGACTCCCAGGCGGTTGCGTTTCCCGTGGCTTGTTCAGCGCGCGCTTCGAGATCTCTTCAATCACTTTTTCGAGCCGCGCGGCAGCGGCTTCCATTTCGCGTAACACCTTTAAACGGGTATCTTTTTGTCGGCGCACGCTCGCGAGCAAAATTTGCTTCTTCTCCGCTTCGCGGCGTACGGCCTGCTTGGCCACGGCGAGCGCTCGCTGCTCCTCGTTGAGCTCCTGTTTTTTCGTCGCGAGCTCGCGCCGGAGAATTTCCTGATGCTCGCTTTCCTGCTGCAACTTGAGCAAGAGCTGGCGATCAAACGACAGAGCGGCTTCCAAATATTTACGTCGCTGTAAAACGTCGCTCACCGAGAAAGTTCCATTGAGGAGCGCGAACGGGCTACCCGATTTGTGCCACTTGTAGAGCGCCGCCGCGCGGCGATTGAAAATGATCACATGCGAAGTAATAGACTCATCCAGGAATCGCGCTTCCGACTCCTTGAGCGCCAGCTCGTTTGCAACGGCGACCCATTTCGCGTTCGCACGCTTTAGCTCCTGGTTTCGCATGTCGAGGTCGTTTTGAATTTTTCCCAAAGAATCGAGCACCGACCCTTCTTTGACTTGCAACTGCGAAAGTCCCTTTTTTTCGTTCTCGATCTTTTTCCGGATGCCCTCGAGTTCCCGATTGGCCGCCGCGCCGCGCGCCGTGCCCGGCAGCACCAAGGAAATCCCCAGCACGAGAGCTAAACTGCCACTTCGGAACTGCGCCACGTCTTGACGATCCTTCGGAGAGAAACAAGACTGCCGATGGCCCCTAAAATCCAGCCAGTCGCAACCAGAAAAACGGCTCCTTCGAGATCCAAGAACCGTACATGGCCAACCGACCATAAAGCACCAGCGAATCCTTCGATCTGTTCGCGCAGGAGAGCGTAGCCGCCCCAGAGCGCCGCCAGCGCCAGGGCTGCGCCGACCATTCCTTGCAGCATGCCCTCGATCACGAAAGGCGCTTGAATCAGGGTTTCCGAAGCGCCGACCAACTGCATGATCTCGACTTCGCGGCGACGCGCGTAAAGCGCCAGCTTCACCGTGCTGCCGACGATAAAAAAAGTGGCCAGGAAAAACACCCCACCGACGATCCATTTGCCCCACGCGATAGCGAGCACCGTCAAGCCGAGTCGTTCCACCCATTGCTGCGGGTATTCAACGCTGGCGATCGCCTTTTCTCCTCTGAGCCGCTGTGCCACTTGCTCGAGCGTTGAACTATCACGCTGACCGCGTTTTATTGTGATCTCGATCGAAGCCGGCAACACGTCATGGGGCAACCCCTCGAGCAATCCCGACTGCGCACCCAATGCGCTTTGAAAATCGTTCCACGCTTGCACTTGACTTGTATAGCGCACCCGCTCCACTTCGGGCAGAGTTTCCACGCGCTTCAACAGTCCCTCGAGTTCAGTCGCTTCGAGCGCACGGGCCAAATAGGCGGTGAGGTGGATTTGATCGCCCCACGCCATCAGCAGCTGCTCCAAATTCGCCTGCAACATCATGAAAGCGCCAAATACGAACAGGGTCAACGCCATCGTCAGCGACGTCAGCATGTGGCTCCAACATAGATGGCGTAAACTGCTTCGCACCTGTCGAAAGACCAACCCAATGAACGAGAGTTTCACCAGGTATACTCCGGCATGGAGACGTTATCCGACGAAGCGTCAGTTATAAATCCGCGCTCAAGCTTGATCACGCGCGCGCCGTAACGCTGGATCAACGCGCGATGATGGGTTGCGATCACCACTGTCGCGCCGCGGTCACGGATCTTTACGAAAAGCTGCATGATGTCGTCCGCGAGGTCATCGTCAATATTGCCGGTGGGTTCGTCGGCAATCAGCAGCGCCGGCTCATTGATGAGCGCGCGCGCGATGGCGACCCGTTGCTGCTCGCCGCCGGAGAGCATGAAAGGCTTGGCATCATACCGGTCCTTCAAACCAAGCTCTCTCAGCAGCTGGTGGGCTTTCACGCGGCTTTGTTTTTTTGAAGCTCCGAGCACCTGAGCCGCGAGCGCAACATTATCGAGCACATTGAGAGCTGGCAAAAACCTGAATTCTTGGAAGACCAAACCCATTTTTCTTCTCAACCGAGTGACGCCGCGACTGCGTAACCGCGTCACGTCATGCCCATCGATCAGGATCTCTCCTTCGCTCGGATCGATCTCTCGAAATAACAGCTTAAGAAGCGTCGATTTGCCGGCACCGCTCGCACCACAGATGAAAACCAACTCGCCTTTACTAATTTCCAAATTGATATCGGCCAAGGCGCGTTGACGCGGCGGAAATGTTTTCGAGACGTGTCGCAGCTGGATCCTCAAGACTGTAAAATTCCCAGTGAGAATCGGTATTTAAAAGCGGTTTTACCTTGACATGCGGGAGGGTGGTTGTTAGAGTCCCCGAAACTCCTGTTTCCTCGCTATTCTATAAAAGATGAACAGCCAACTTACAAGCATTCGGAGGAGAGAACCGATGCTGGACCACATCAAGAAATTCCACGTCGTTTTGATCAAGCCCTCTAAATACGATGATGACGGTTATGTGATTCGCTTTTGGAAAGGCGTGCTGCCGAGTAATACGCTTAATGTGTTGCACGGGCTCACTGAAGACCTCCGACAGCGGCGCGTTTTCGGCGAACTGCCGATCGCAGTGACCACCTTCGACGAAACCGCGGAAAAAATTCCGCTGGCAAAGATTGTCCGTTGGAGTAAAACGCCGGGCGTTAAACTGCTGGTGTGTCTCGTCGGTGTCCAGACCAACCAATTTCCCCGCGCCCTGGATATGGCGAGATTTTTCAAGCGGCACGGACTTCCGGTCATCGTCGGCGGGTTTCACACTAGCGGCACGATCAATATGCTTGGTGATCAAGAACCCGATATTCAACAGCTTTATCGGGAAGAGATCTGCATGGTATCGGGAGAGGTGGAGGGAAAATGGGAAGGCATACTCGCCGATTTTCTGCACGACCGACTGAAGCCGCTCTACAGCTTCGCCCAGGATTTGCAAAATCTCGTCGACATCGAGGAAGCGCCACTGCCGCAGACCAGCGCGAAGACGATGAAGCACTTCGCCTATCCGAGTTTCGCGACGGCGGATACCTCTCGCGGCTGCCCGTTTGCCTGTACGTTCTGCACGATCATCAATGTTCAGGGAAGAAAAATGCGCGAGCGCAGTCCGCAAAGCATCGCCGCGATGATGCGCCGCAATTATCTCGACCACGGTCTTTCGTTTTACTTCTTTACCGATGATAATTTCGCGCGCAAAAAACTCTGGCGCGAAACTTTCGAGGAAATTATCAAGCTTCGCGAAGAAGGGCTCGACGTATCGTTCATGATGCAGGTGGACTTGGCCAAGAAGCCGAAGGATTTCGTCAACCTAGCGGCCCGGGCGGGTTGCACCCAGGTTTTCATCGGAATGGAAAGCGTCAATACGCAAAACCTCGAAGCCGAAGGCAAAAAACAAAACAAAGTCGACGAATACCGGACGATCATCAAAGAATGGCACGATGCTGGCGTGCTGGTGCATACCGGCTATATTATCGGGCTTCCCTGGGACTCCAAAGAACAGGTCGCGCAAGACATGCGGTTTCTGATCGACGAGGTCGGTCCCGATCAGGCGTCGTTTTTTATGCTGACACCCCTTCCCGGCTCCCATGACCATCGCGAAATGAAGAAACGCGGCGAGTGGATGGATCCCGATTTCAACAAGCGAGATTCTTTTCACGCAACCATCAAACACCCGCTCATGAGCGCCGAAGAGTGGACCGAAGCGTATGAGGATGCGTGGAAGACGTTCTAT
>DATIEH010000139.1:0-3001 GCA_035455905.1 Binatia bacterium
CGAAATCCAAACTTACCTGTGGCGGCCCATCAACCTCTGTCATTTCGGTCGAAAGGAGAAATCTTTCTGATTTCAAATTGGACGAAAAAGCGCCACGCTCGAAATGACAAGTATGTGCGTCTGTTCCAGGCCAGGGACTGAAACCCTGATAATGGGCCGGCGCGCAGCATGCTGCACTCCTACATTTATTTTTAATTCGGCAACCAGCACACCGCCGCAATTTCGCTCAGCTCTCGCTTCAACTTGACCCATGATGCGCCGCCATCGTCGCTCCGATAAAGGTATCCATAGCGGCTCGCCACAAAAATCGTATTCGGATCATCGGAGTTCACGCCGAAGGTCCACATCGTGGAGTTCGGCTCCACCGGCAACGGCAGCAATCTCCAGCTTTTGCCGAAATCTTCCGTCTGTGCGATCGCACCGGAGCTCCCTGGAGTGAAGTCTCCGAAGCTCAAAAAAATTCTTCTCGAATTTGCCGGATCAACCGCAATACCGCGGAGGTAGTTTTCCTTCCGCGGGTATTCCCAGGGCAAACACTTCTGCATATTGCGCGCTTCCCAGGTTTCGCCGTTATCAGTGCTCGCATAAATTTCCCGATTCGCCATGATAAAAACGGTTTTCGGCGGGCCGGAGGTTACCGCAACATTGTGAATATCGCGTCTGCCGGTCACATCCACGATACTCCAGGTTTCACCACCATCGCTGCTGTGGCGAGCGCCGTCGACCTCGAGACCCGCCCAAATGTGGTTGGGCTCCAGTGGGTCGACGGCAATCCCGGTATATCTTGGTGTTCCAACCGCTTCGCACTCGGTGGCGACGTCCACCGGACGCTTCTCCCAGCTCTTACCGCCGTCCTTGGACCGAAACAGCATCGCCGGCGTCGGCGTGCCGGTGCCGACGAACATGTTGTCAGGGTTCACAGGATCAATGCCGATGGCCCAGATATAATGCGGGTTGAGTACCGAGTCGATATACTTCCAGTTTGCGCCGCGGTCTTCACTTCGATACAGACCTCGTTCCGTCCCGGCAAATAGGATTTCGTGCTGTTTAGGATGCATGGCAATGCAACGCACCGAAGCCTCGTAGGCAAACCCGCGCCGCGGACCGATCCGCGCCCAGGTCTGGCCGTTATCCTCGCTGCGCATAATGCTCTGACCGACTGTGCCGACAATGATCGTTGCATCCTTCATAACGCCTCCGACGGTTTGAACGGTTTGTACGTTTTGCACGCATTAAATGTTGACTCGATGCATATCTCGGCTGCGCGGCCCTGCCACGGCCTCGGGCCGAAAAATTGCGTCCAAGCGATCCAAATCTTCTTTTGTTAGCGTGATCTCTATCGCCCTAACGTTTTCCTCCAGATGAGCTCGAGTCTTGTTACTTGGGATGGGAATGATGTCTTTTCCTTGCGCCATCAGCCAGGCCAAGGCCAGCTGCGCCGGTGAGACGCCTTTCTTTTTCGCGATCTCTTCGAATTGCGAAAGCAATGTTACGTTTCTTTCGAGATTTTGCGGCTGAAAGCGCGGGTGGCCGCTGCGCCCGTCGCCCTCCGCCAAATCCTTTGCGCCATGGACAACGCCGGCGAAGAAGCCGCGCCCGAGTGGAGAATAAGCCATGAAGCCCATATTGAAATCGCGGCAGGCCTGAATATTGCCGGCTTCAGGATCGCGGGACCACAGCGAATACTCCATCTGCAGCGAGCAGATTGGATGAACCTGGCGCGCCCGACGGATCGAGTTGGCGCTCGCCTCCGACAACCCGATGTAGCGCGCAAGTCCGCGCTCGACCAGTTTTGCCATGGCACCCACAGATTCTTCGATGGGAATATCGGGATCGACGCGCGACATGCAGAACACGTCGAGCGCATCGACACCAAGACGCTTCACGCTTTGCTCGCAGTTCTGCGTCAAATAGGCGGGCGAGCTACCGCTTCGATTGCCGCTCGCATCCGGTGTGCGCGGGCTGCCGGACTTGGAATGGATCACGATCCGCTCCCGGCGTCCTTTTAAAGCCTTGTTGATCAGTTCATGATTGTGCCCGTTACCGTAGCTTGCAGAAGTATCGAGAAAGTTGATACCGAGATCGAACGCCCGATGCAGGGTCGCGATCGATTCCTTATCGTCCGCCGGCCCATATGCGCCGGACATGCTCATACATCCGAGCGCTAAGCGCGACACTTTAAATTCCGTAGCTCCGAACTGAACGTATTCCATCGCTCCTCCGCTCCGTCAGACCAAGAGTTATCACACGATCCCTTTCGCGCCAATCCGTAGTTGGGCTGATGCTTGTCCGTCCACGAGCCAGAAATCCGCTAGCGATTGGATCACTCGCGAGATAAACCGATTTACTGAGCGCGAGCGTATCACCGTAGGAATTCCCTCTCAAAGTAATCCACCCAATCGTTACCCTTGTCGTAAAGTACGTCCGGGCTCAGGTAGTTGGCTTTCTTGAAACGGCCACCGCCGGGTTTGAGATCCGCCTGCAGGGCAGGCACATCCGGATGCGCGGGAAGATAATTTACTTTTTGGAAAACCTGTTGGCCTTTTTTAGATAGCACAAAATCCAAAAAGAGCATCGCGGCGTGCGGATGGGGCGCGTTTTTAGCCAAGCCGATGGTGTTGTTCGTCGCCGTCACTGGCTCGAGCGGCTGCCAATCGACCGGCGCGCCGGCGGACTTACTGATATAGGCGTGGTGATTGAAGATCTGGATCGCCATAGGATATTCGCCGGCGATGACCAGATCGAGAATCTGCCGCGCACTCGCCGTGCTTTTGGCAATGTTTTGCTGCTTCAGTTTCTGCATGTAAGCTTTGCCGGCCTCCTGTCCCATGGTGACAAATATATTACCGATGAACTGTGGCGCACCCGAGCCGCGACTGGTCGACCACATCATCTGCCCTTTCCAACGCGGGTTGAGAAGATCGTCGTAAGTCTTCGGGAGCTCACTGGGTTTGACAGTGCGCGTGTTGTATCCAAGGGTCATGAAATAAACGTTGGTGCT
>DATIEH010000140.1:0-6495 GCA_035455905.1 Binatia bacterium
GGGATATTGAGCGTCCGGAGATCGGCGAGCATATTGACGCCAAGCTGCTCCAGTTTGGTGCGATACTCCGGCGAGATAACCGTCGCCGCGATCGCGCCTGTGCTCAGCCCGGCAATCCGTTCCGGCTCTTGACCCGCGGCCACGATCGTCACTTGCCCTTTATCGGCATCGATGCCGAAACGGCGCAGCCCGACCAGCAACGCCAAACGCGATGCCGATAGGCCTAGCCCGGACGAGCCCACCCGTTTGCCTTTCACGTCGGCGATATTCTTGACGCCAGGACCGCCGACGATCAGATAGGCCAGCGAAGGCGTACCGCCGACAATCACATTGACCGGGATACCGCCCGCCGTTGAAACGATGCAGGTGATCGGATCGTCGTAAGAAACGTCGACGCCGCCGCTGACCATCATTTGCGCGCCCTGCGTACCGCCGCTGATGTTTACCTGCTTGACGTCCAGACCTTGCTTTTTGAAATAACCTTCTTCGTCGGCAATCCATAGCGGCACCAAACGGGCGTTGCGAAATGTCACGCCGAAATTGACCTGAAGAGTCTCCGCTCGAAGATCGGCGCAAACCGAAAAAACCAAGAAAAACACGAGGCCGATGAGCAGTGGCTTCTTAAAAAACACCTTCATTGTTCTCTCCAAACAACGGAGCAGTGTTGGGCTCTTTCAGCCGTGGCCAGAGCAGGAACAGCACAAGAAATTTGCCATGCAGGATTCAGGGCTTTACGTGTGGAGCGGTAATCTTATTAACGAACTCTGTTGGCACGGTAATGCCACAAAGTCGTATCAGGCTTGGCGCCTAACGAACTCAGTAATGGTATCCATCGCGCGCATCGTTTCCGGTTGTGCGGGAGACGGTACCATGCGGTGCTCCGGCAACCCCTCGAACGTATGGACTTCAATCTGCCCGCCGCGTTTACGATACGAGGCGATGAATCGCTCCTGCATTTCGAGCGGATGATTTTTATCGTTGGCCTTGAGCATGAAGAGAACCGGCGGCAGTTCGATTGGCTTTTCGTGATCGATGATCGTCTGCGGGCTGCCTTCGGCCATCGCTTCTTCGGTACGCCAGTAGTCGATATGCGCTTTGATAAATTCCTGACGGTTGAGCTCTTTGGCGAAGCGGAAGCGATAGAGCGGGCAGATCACGGGCCAGGCGGCGATCACATAGGCGAGACTGGCGTCGATATCTGAATGCTTTTCGAGTGGCAGCGCTGAGTAGGCTGCGTGCCGCGGTCGGAGCGCGCTCAGCACGACTTGATGGCCGCCGCTGGAGTTGCCGAAAGCTCCGATTCGAGCTGTGCCGTCAAATTCCGCTGCATGCGCTTTGAGCCAACGAGTGGCGAGATTCACGTCGCAGATCGAGGCGGGATATCCTGCCTCGGGCGGCTGGCGAAATTCGACGGCCGCCACCAAGATGCCTCTGCTGGCGAGCTCTCGGTCGATGCCGGCATTGTTCATTCGGTCGCCGTTGTGCCAAGCGCCACCATGCACGTCGATCATGGTGGGAAACGGCCCAGTTCCCTTCGGTTGATAAATTCGCACCAGCCACGGCTTCCCTGCGATACTTTGGTACTCGATATCACGTTCGTCGACTTCGTATTTTGTATTGTTCTTCATGGCGGCAATCTACTGCCGTCAGGGTTTGCTCTGCAAGCGCGAAATATTCAATCGAATCTATTCTTGACAGCTCCTTCCCGGTGCAATAAACGAGCTTAGGGGCGCCTTCTGGTCTCGGTCGAATTGTCATTACGAGACAACGCGAGAAGTATTCCCTTCGAATGCATGGCATAGTTCAAGAGATCGCTCGTGCATCGCGTCTGATGGACCGCTGATCCATAAACAACCTTTGCGCAACAACATCCGAAAATCTTAAAAGAACAGCTTTTGCTCGCTGGGGGCAAAGACCATGAAGAAAATTGTATTGATAGCCTCGTCACTGCTGATTGCCCTGTGCCTGATTCGTCCGCAGCCGGCATTCGCCCTTGATAAGGTCAATGTGACGCTGCCATCGAAATCGTTTCAGTTCATCATTTTTCCGCTCGCCAAAGAACGCGGCTACATGAAAGAAGAAGGGATTGATCTCGACATTGTTGTCATGGCTTCAACGCCCGGGCTGCAGGCGGTCCTCGCCGGTGAAATGGATTTTACCGGCTCCGGAAGCAGCGCCCTGGTGGCTGTTGCGCAAAGTAATGCGCCGCTCAAGACGGTTCTCGCCGTCAACGATCAGGTCCTCCAATGGCTCATGGTCCGGCCGCAGTACAGCTCGTTCAAAGATTTAAAGAACAAAAAAGTCGCCGTCACTGGCGTGGCTGCGGTGGCGACTTTTATGTTGAAAAAAGTCGCCACCAAGTACGGCCTCGACCCCAACAAGGATCTGACATTTCTCGCTCTGCCGCCGGGCCAACGCCTGGCCGGGCTGCAATCCGGCGTCGTAGATGCCGGTCTGTTGAGCTCCGAGGAGCGCTTTGCCGCACTGGACCAAGGCATGAAAGAGATCTTGTATCTCGGGAAGGAAGTGAAAAACTCTTGGGGCACCATCGCCACCAACGATCAATTCATCAAAACCAAGCCGAAACTGATGCATGGCGTCATGCGCGCCCTCGTTAAGGCGCTCCGCCTGGTCAGACAAAACCGCGAGGTCGCCATGGGCGCCATGATGAAATTTTCCGAGCTCGACAGAGAATTGGCGGCGCGAACCTACGACGGCATGATCGGCACTTTCACGAGCAATGGCATCGTCGACGAAGAAACGCAGAAAAACGATCTGGACATCGTCCGCGAGGTTCTCAAGATCACTAAAGACGTTCCCATCGAGCGCGCTTATGATTTCAGTTTTGCAAAAAAAGCGGATGCTGAACTGACACAAGCCGGGTGGAAGCCCTAATGTTTTTCCACTCCCGAGGAACGTGAGCGGAGCGCAGTGTTGCTGTGATTTGGAGCATAGTGAGAATTTTTCTTGATGATGAGCGATCAGCGAAGAAGTTTGCTCTCATGCTAAGATCCTCGCTTGGCATCGTACAACTAAATCAAACGGAGGAACAAAATGGCACAGCACATTGACGGACCTCTTTATTACGAACGCATGGGACGCACGGGGCCGGTGATTGCTTTTATCCATCCGAATCCCATGGACCAGTCCTGCTGGATTTTTCAAATGGCCCATTTCTCGACATGGTACCGCTGTATCGCCATCGACATACCCGGATACGGGCGTTCACCCAAAGCCGAGAGCGGACTCACGATGAACGATATGGCCGAGGCTTGCTGGGAAGCGGTCGACGATGCGTTGCCGCGTGAGAAAGCGATTCTGGTCGGCTGTTCGGTCGGCTCGTCACTCGCCCCTCACATGTATCATCTTCGGCCGGATAAGACGGCAGCGCTGGTTTTGTGCGGAACCGGCTACAATCCGAATAAGGAATTCACCAAAGGAAGAATTGCCAACTACACTGCCAACGGTATTGATTACCGCTGGGCCTACACGTTCGAAGACCTGAGCGCCGCCTTTCGCACGACTCCGCTGGCGCACTTTTTCGCGAACCTTTTCACGGAACGCAATGGGCACGCTGACGTACAAACCATCATCCATCAATTCAAAGCGTTGGCACAGCCCTACCCGGAAGGGCTTTTCGAGCGCATCGCCTGCCCGACGATCATTTTGACCGGCAGTGAGGATAACAGTCATCAACGCGCCTTCGCGCTGCAAGAACGCATACCGAACTGTGAACTGAAAACCTTGCCGGGTGCGGGCCACGCTTGCCAGATCGAGCAACCGTGGCTCTTCGATCGCTTTATGATCGAGTTTCTGAGCAGGCATGGCCTCTTTCCCGAAGCCTCAAACCCGGCGCGAACAATCGTTTAAGTGCGGCTCCGATCCCTTCGGCTCCGCTGAGCACGTCGGGAGAGACTGTCTGGCGCAGGAATTTTCCAGAGGCCGCAGCTTAACCCACCGCTGCCCTCCTTCATTGATCGCAAATTTCTGATTTGCCAGTGCACCTTTCTGAGTTTCTTCGAGACAGGTATAGTGGCGCTATGGAGATTGAAGAAACTACAAAACATACCGTGGAAATACGCAACGAGCGCGTCAGCGATCAAACCGCCGCCGCAGATTTCGCATTCGACAATACCTACGCGCGCGACCTCGACGGCTTTTACGTCAATTCGAACGCGGCGCAAGTCCGAAGTCCCAGGTTGGTCAAGTTCAATCGCGAGCTGGCCGAGGAATTGGGACTCGATGGCACCGCGCTAGCTTCCGATCGCGGCGCGCGAATCTTTGCTGGTAATGAGACGCCCGACGGAGCGATGCCGCTGGCGCAGGCGTACGCCGGGCACCAATTCGGCGGGTTTGTACCGCAACTCGGCGATGGGCGGGCGCTCCTCTTAGGCGAGATTTTTGATCGGCACGGACAACGTCGCGACCTTCAGCTCAAAGGATCCGGCCCCACGCCGTTTTCACGCGCCGGCGATGGACGGGCCGCACTCGGTCCAGTCCTGCGTGAATATCTGATCGGTGAAGCGATGCACAGTCTCGGTATTCCGACAACCCGAGCGCTTGCGGCGGTGGTTACCGGAGAGCCGGTTTTTCGCGAGAGCGTCTTACCGGGTGCGGTTTTGACCCGCGTCGCCGCCAGTCACATTCGTGTCGGCACTTTCCAGTTTTTTGCTGCACGTGGCGAGCAGGAAAAAGTCCGCCGCCTGGCCGATTACGTCATCCATCGACACTATCCGGAAATAAAAGGTCATGAAGATCCCTACTTGGAACTGATTGATCGGGTATCCGAGAGACAAGCCACACTTGTCGCTCGCTGGATGCACGTCGGCTTCATTCATGGCGTGATGAACACCGACAATATGGCGATCTCCGGCGAAACCATTGATTATGGTCCATGTGCGTTCATGGACCATTACGATCCCGCCACTGTATTCAGCTCCATCGATAGCCACGGGCGCTATGCCTATGCCAATCAGCCACGTATCGCGCAGTGGAATCTCGCGCGCTTTGCGGAAACGCTAGTGCCGCTGATCGACGCGGACAGGACACGTGCCATCGCCCGCGCCACTGACGTTGTCAATACTTTCCCCGAAAAATATGAACAGCATTGGCTGACCGGCATGCGCGCCAAGCTCGGGCTCCTGAGCGAAGAAGAGGCCGATCTCAACCTCGCCACGGGATTTCTCACTGCAATGGAAGGCAATAAAGTTGATTACACGCTGGCCTTTCGCTTACTCGCCGATGCAGTGATCGGTCTGGAGGAAGGAATTCGCGCGCTATTTACCGATCCGGCCGCCTACGATCTCTGGAGCGAACAGTGGCGAGCGCGGCTTTCTCGAGATACCGCGGCACCGCGCCAGCGCGCCGAAAAAATGCGGCTGGCAAATCCCGCGTTTATTCCGCGTAACCATTATGTAGAGGAAGCTCTGAGTGCCGCAGCTGAGCAAGGGGATTTCGGGCCCTTCGATACCTTGCTGAAAATCTTATCCCATCCGTTCGAGGATCAGCCCGAGTTTGCAGCCTTCGCCGAATCTCCGCCGGAAGGGCAAGGGCGTTACCGCACCTATTGAGGCACCTGAGTCACGCGTCCGGGCGACGCGAAAATCTGAGAATAATGGATAGTCACCCGCTAAATTCTGGGGTTATCCCCTTAGCGGCTAGTAAACGATTGAGGAGGAGATAAATCCACCTGGCATGGCGCAGAAATTCTACGTAGTATGGTCAGGCCGGCAAACTGGAGTATTTGGCGATTGGGCGAGCGCTCAGCGGGCCGTGGATAAGTATCCCGGCGCACGTTTCAAGTCCTTCGCAACGCGCGCAGAAGCGGAGCAAGCGTTCGCTCACGGCAATCTCGAAGAGAAGAGTGCCATCACACGCCGCGAAGAACGCCGCGCCACCCATTCCGCGCATCGGTTCGACGTCAGCATTTACTGCGACGGCGCGTGCGACCCCAATCCCGGCAATGCCGGTTCCGGCATCGTCGTTTATCGAGGCGGCAAGCTCGCAGAACTGTGGTACGGCCTGTACAATCCTGTCGGCACAAACAACACCGCCGAACTGAACGCGCTTTATCATGCACTGCGCATGGCTGAAGAAGAAATCAAAAATGGCAAGACCGTTGAGGTCTGCAGCGACTCGGCATATGCGATCAACTGCATTCGCAGTTGGGCGCCGCTCTGGGAAAAAAACGGTTGGAAAAAACCGGGCGGCGAGATCAAAAACCTCAAAATTATCCAGGACACTTACGCAATTTACCGGCGCATCAAAGACGCGCTCACACTCACCCATGTTGCGGGACATGTTGGCACGGAGGGCAATGAGCTCGCCGATCGCATGGCCATGTATGCCGCGCAAACCAAAGAAAAAAAACTGCGTCTCTATCAAGCAACAATGGATATTCCGACACTGCTGAAGATGCGGGCGGGCTAAGCCACTCGGTTCTTTCGCGCTTGCGTCAGAGAGAAAGTTCGAGGTGGTATTTATTCATGGAGAGTG
>DATIEH010000141.1:0-9396 GCA_035455905.1 Binatia bacterium
CAATCATTCGAGCAAAAGCGAGAAATCTTTTCGACACGACTTTAAGTGTCTGAGGTAGCAAAAGCTTGATCACGATTTCGCGGCAGGATAGTGTCGGCGCGTCATGAAAATGAACCAGAAAAGCAGACGCTCCGTGGTTGCATAAGAGTGCTAGCGGTCTTTTTCGCCATCGCTGCGCTTGCGCCAAGTGTATTCGGCGCAGCAGACAAGCTTCGGGTCAGCAATTGCTACATCGGTGGTGCCATCCTGCCGCTGTGGATGGCCAACGACGCGGGATTCTATGAACGCGAGGGGCTCGACGTCGAGCAAATCTGGATTCAAGGCAACCCGGCTACCGCAGCGTTGATCGCCGGCGAAATCGATCTTCTCTATTGCATTCCGCACAACACGATCAGCGCCATTGCCGGCGGCGCCGACCTAGTCTTCGTCGCCAGCATCTACAACCGCATGCAATACCGGATCGTCGTCGCTCCCGGCATAGACAAGATGGAGCAGCTTCGCGGCAAAGTCGTGGGCGTCGCGCGCCTGCACGACGTGGCGCATTTCTACCTGCGTCTGGCGCTCAAGCGCTTCGGTATGAGCGATCGGGACGTGCAGACGGCCGCGGTCGGCGGGCAAAACGATCGGGTTCTGGCGCTCAAGAACGGCCGGGTTGCGGCGACGATTGTGAATCCAGCCAACGCGCTGGTGCTGGAGACCTGGGGCTTCAAAACCATTCTCGACATCGACTCGTTGAATTTTCCGGTCATCGGAAATGCGGTGGCCACACGACGCGCGCTGCTGAAAGAGCGCCGATCAGTGGTCGTAAGGTTCGTCCGGGCGCTGGCCGCGAGCATGAGAAAAATTCAGGACGATCCCGATTTGAGCAAAAAAGTTCTGGCGCGCAATCTGCGCCTGCAGGACAAGGCGATCATCGAGGAGAACTACCGCTTTAACTCGGGGAAGAATCTGGAGAGCTTTCCAACTCTACCGCTGGATGGCCTGCGCTACGCAATCGACTCGTTGGCTTCAACGGTGCCGAGCGCCAAAAATCTCAAGCCGGAAGGGCTGGTTGATTTAACCATTCTCGCCGACGCGAAGACAGCGCCGTGACCGATCAGTTGCCGTCACTTGCCAAATAATTTCTTGATCCAGCCCGAGTCGTCGAGCCTTTTGATCACGCTGTTGTCGACCATGGTTTTGGCGTCGAAGCGGTTCAACTCCGGCTGGTCTTCGGCGAGCATAGCGGTTTGGCCTTGGAGTTGACTGACGGAGACATAAGGCGGGACTTCGGTTTGCGTCGACAGGCTGCGCCAAGCTTCTTCCAGTTGAACGTCGTCGGCATTCTGGGTGTATTTGCCGATGATCTGCTTGGTTTCGCGTTTTTGGTTGAGAATAAATCGGACTGATTCCAACCATGACATAACGAAACTTTCCGTCAGCGCCGGCCGTGCTTTCATTAGCTTTCGGGTCGTGATCAAGCAGCGCACACCAGCTGGGAGCTTCAAATCTTCGATGTCGAGCAATCGTCGATAACCTTCTTGCTCGAGCACCAAATTGTTCGGCCGGTTAAGAATACTTGCGACCACGAGTCCTTGACGCAAGGCGGCGACCCGCTCCGGCTGCAGACCGGTTTGCACCAGACGCACGTCTTTGAGGCCGATGCCATAGCGCTTGAGGATATCGCGTACGTAGTAATAGGTCTGATCCCCCGGCCGGCTAATACCAATGGTCTTGCCGCGTAGCTGTTCCATGCGGCTAATCGACGGATGAGCGATAAAAACATAATCGATAACTTTGTTGGCGAGGCAGCCCAGCAATACCACGTCGCCGCCCCGGGCCGCGTAATTGATGAAGGGCGCCGCGCCGGATTGAATGAATTCGATATCCCCGTTCGCTAGCGCGGCGGTGGTTGGCACAGTGCCGCGCATATACACCAAACGTGCATCGAGACCGTACTTGTCGAAAATGCCTTTGTCCTTTGCCACCCAGAATGGCGCGTAAGCCGCGGCGATACTGGTGTAGACCGCAGTCAGACGTTCCGCTGACAAGGCCGGCGATGCGAAGGAAAACGAGAGCGTCAAAAACCAGATTTTAATGAATGTTTTCATCTCGCCTTCCTCATTTTAATGACATCGGCGGTCCCGTCATATTTATGCCGTTGATGCGCTTGGTCGAGGAGCAAACAGTGGTTGAAGCGATATTTCGTTCCGGGTAAGGTCGAGCCACCAAAATCTGTCCGGTCGGAGGCCGTTTATGGTTCAATATTCGCCGAAGCTCACTTTTGGTCCGGAAGTGGCCGATTGGCAGGAGCGCTTCCATCCGGAGCGCATGCGAACCCAGCGCGTGGACCGTGCGCAGGCGCTGATGCGCAAGTACGGCGTGGCCGCACTTCTCGAAGCCAATCATCACAACATTAGATATCTCACCGCGCTCAAGGGATTTGCTTATCCAATGTGCCGCTATGTGCTGTTCTTCGCTGAGCACGATCCGGTCATGTACGAGCACGACGGATATTATCATCAAATGCCCGATCAGTGCCCCTGGATCAAGGAGTGGCGGCCCGCGCGTTCATGGCTGACCGGGGCGCCCGGTCCGGACGCTTGCGCGGCCGAAGCGAAAGCTTTCGCCGGTGAAATCAAAGCCGAGCTGGAGAAGCGCGGCTTGCTCGGCGAGAAACTCGGTCTTGGCGGTTTCGATGGCACAGCGCGCGAAGCGTTGACCAACGCAGGCATCAAGAACATCGTCGACACGCGCAACCTCATTCTCGAGGCTCGGATGATCAAAAATCCGGACGAGATTTCTTGCTTGAAGACCTGCGCCGCCATGGTCGACGGGGTCTGGTTTCGTATCTGGGAAGGATTGAAGCCGGGAATGAGGGATACCGACCTGATGACGCTTGGCTCGACGGCGGGATACGAGTTGGGCTTGGAATCGGCAGTGCCCGGCGGCTGGCGCACCGGACCCATGACATTCGATCGCGGACCCCACGCCACCAGTCGTGTGATCCAGTTCGGCGATCTGGTTTACGGTTCTTATTGCGGCGCGACCTACATGGGTTACGGCAGCTGCACGTACCGGACATTTATCGTCGGACGCCAACCCACCGCGAAAGAGAAAGACTGGTATAAAGTGATGCGGGATCGCATCGACGCGATCATCGGCGAGATCAAGCCGGGCCGAACCACCGCCGACGCGGCAAAACATTTTCCGCCGGCAAGCAAGTGGGGTTATAAAAGCGAAGTGGAAGTGCTCGCCAGCGAAATCGGCCACGGCATCGGCCTTGGCACCAGCACCGGCTATGACGCGCCAATAATCAATCGGCTCTGGTCGCTCGATCATCCGCAAGTGTTCGAAGAAGGCATGACGATCGCTGTGGAGTGCCGCGAGGGCGAGCATCGCGTGGGCGGCGTGCGCTTGGAAAATATGCTCGTGGTGACGAAGAGCGGAGCGGAGGTCATGGACTACTTTCCGCGCGAAGAGATACTCGTCGCGCCGCGCTGAGCGGCCCTAGCGCAGTAGCCCCGTATCTCGTAACTGTTCCGCGGCTTTTAGTTGCGTGGTGTCGAATTCCGTGAAAGATTAGCCTCAATTGCTTTTACACCGTTGTCCGCCGCACTCTCGCCAAGAGCAGCAAATCCAATATTGCGGTCTCGCCAGATCATGAAGTGCAAACTGTTTTTTGCTGTAGTCTCTTTTCATTTGACCTCATTGATATGCGCGTCGCTCGGTTTCGCTCAAAGTCAAATTACCAGCCCGACGACGGCGGAAATTTTCAAACAATTTTCCGAGCAGGTAGTCAAAATCGAAGTTGTCGAGAGCGGTTCAGGCGCCAAAGCGTCGGTCGGTAGCGGGTTTTTCGCCAACGAGCGGGGCCAGATTGTCACCAACTATCATGTGGTGTCGAAATTAATTCATTCTCCCGATCGCTACCGGATCGACGTCAGCGCGCCGTCCGGCCAGACCGCACAGGCCGCGGTGCTGGCAGTCGATGTGATCTATGATCTCGCGGTGTTGAGCATCAACCGCTCGATCAAAGGATTCCTCAGGTTTGAAACCACACCGGTGGCGCAGGGCACGCGGCTCTACTCGCTTGGCCATCCACAAGATCTCGGCCTGACTATCGTCGAGGGAACGTACAACGGTCTTTTGCAACACTCGCTCTATCCCAAAGTGCATTTCACCGGTTCGCTCAATCCGGGCATGAGCGGTGGTCCGACGGTGACTCACGCCGGGAAGGTTGTGGGCATCAACGTCGCCACCGAAGGCGAACAGATCAGCTTTTTGGTTCCGGCGGCGCGCGCCATCAGTTTACTCGAAAAAACCGCTGCAATCGAAAAACCGTCAACGGCCGATTTTCTCGCCGAGGTGGGACGTCAAATCCAGGCCAACCAGGCGCGCTATCTTGATGGAATGTTTTCGAAGGCCACGCCGAGCGTCACCCTCGGCCCGTATTCGCTGCCGACCAAGCCGGCGGATTTTTTTCGCTGCTGGGCGGACGCGCTTCGGCGCAAGGAGCTTCCTTACGTGGTCATCAGTCATGATTGTTCGACCGACGATTACATTTTCGTTTCCAGCGAGCAGTCCTCGGGGATTGTGCGCTTTTATCACCAGTTGCTTTCGACCGAAGAGCTGAATCCAGCGCGCTTCTTCACGCTTTACTCGAGCCAGGTCCAAGCCGGTAACGTGGCGCTGTTCGGCAATGAAGAAGAGGTAACACCGTTCCGCTGTCTCACTCGCAACCTCCAGACACAAGGCGGAAAGCTCAAGGGCGTGCTCTGCGCGCGCCAATATGTAAAGTTACCCGGTCTGTACGATGCGGTGTTCAGAGGCGCGACCCTGGGCGCACGAAACGTCGGTTTGGTCACGACCTTAAGTCTTTCCGGAGTGAGTTTCGAGAATATCCAGGCGCTAACCCGACGCTATGCCGAGGCAATTAAATGGCGCCGCTAGGTTACATCGAAGTCCTCGACCACAAAGGGAATGTGGTCGAAAGGACGCGCATCAATTCCTTTCCTGTCCATGTCGGGCGCGCTTACAGTAACGAAGTCGTCATTGACGATCCCTATGTTTGCCCGGCGCACATCACAATCGAGCTCGACGATGGCGGATCCTTGATTGCGCGCGACTTGAACAGCATCAATGGGCTGCGGACGGCTAGCGACAGAAAAAAACGCCTTGCGAAGCTGGAGCTAAACTCCGGGAGTCAGTTTCAAATTGGCCATACCACACTTCGCTATCGAAGTTTCGACCATCCGCTCGCGCCGACACTTCTCGATCGAGAAAATGAAGCGTCTTTTTTCGGCTCGCCTCACGTTGCGGTATTTGCAGGACTACTGGTTTTTGCCTTGTTGTGTTTAGAAGGGTTCCTCGGCTCTGTCGAGCGTGTCACGATCGCTGGAATCGTCAGTGAACCCCTGGTGACGTTCGCGACGCTTTTTCTTTGGGCGGGATTGTGGACGTTGGCTGGACGCGTGATTTTAAGCCGGTTTTATTTTTTCGAGCACGTCACCATTGCAAGTTTCGCGATCGTAGGATTCTTCGCCATCAATGCCGTCGCGGAATGGCTGGAGTTTTTGTTTCCTTTCATCCCGGCCCTCTGGCTCGCCGGCGTTTTCGGGGCAGGCTTGATCCTGGCGGCGCTCGTGTTCGGGCACCTTCGATTCGCATCGATGATGCGCCGGCGCTCACGAATATGGGCGGCGTTTTCGGTGAGCGCGGCTTTGATTGGCATCAGCTTCATCTCCGATTACGCGAACCGGAGCAAATTTTCTAATGTCATGGAGTTTAACGGTATCGTGAAGCCGCTCGACGCCGCATGGGTGCCGACGATCTCAGTCGAGCAATTCATCGACAGTTCGCAAAAGCTCAAGAAGGATTTGGAAACGCTCGCGCAAAAATCCAAATCGGTGCAGCCCTAAGCTATTTGCCGTGGTTCTGATTGACTTAGAATCGACCACTGGCTAGTGTACGAACGATTTTTCCTTTATTTGGTTCTTCAGGTTCGCAGAAGGAAACCACCATGATTTACGATGTCGAGATCAATTCAGCGGCGCACTATCCGGCCGCCGATGTGCCCGGACTCATTGTGCTCGCAGAACAGGTCGGCTTCGGCGCGTTTTGGAAGGGCGAATCGAACAGCACCGATCCGATGATCATGCTTTCAGCGGTTGCGAGCCGGACCAAGACCATTAAGCTCGGTACGGCGATCTATCACATCTACGGACGTAGTCCGGTGACTCTCGGCATTCAATCTGCGACGTTGCAAGATCTTTCTGGAGGACGGTTGCTGCTTGGCCTCGGCGTGGCAAACAAGAGCATTGCGGGGTGGCATGGCGGCGTGTTCGATCGGCCGTTGAAGAGAGCGCGTGAATACATCGAAATCGTCCGCAAGGTCGCCGCCGGCGAACGAGTGGAGTATGAAGGAGAAATCTATCAGACCGGCAAGCGGTTTCAGCTTTCTTGGAAACCGAGCCATCCGAATCTGCCGGTGTATCTCGCCGGTCTGGGGCCGCAAATGACCAAGCTGGTGGGCAAAATCTCCGATGGCGTGTTCATCAATATGGCGACGCCGGCGAAGGTCAAAGAGATCGCCGCGCGCGTCCGTGAAGGCGCAATCGAGGCAGGACGCGATCCGAACAAGATCGAGATCATCGCCAAGTCGCGCGTGTCGCTCAACCCGGATAAAAGCTTGGCGCGTGCCAAGCTGCGGCAGGTGCTAACCTTTTACAACATCGCCGATCACTATAGCGATATGCTGCGCGGCATGGGTTTCGAGAAAGAAGTCAACACTATTCACGAGGCATTTCAAAAAGGCGGCTTCAAAGCGGCGATGGGCGCGCTCACCGATGACTACATGGACAAGCTGCCGGTTGTACCGGCCAGCGACATTCGTGAGATCAAGGAAAAAATGAAACAGTTCGAGGAGGCTGGCGTCACGAGAATGGTGATTCCGTATGTTCCCGTCACTGAACCCGTCGTCGAAGATGCCCGCAAATTTTTGGCAGCTTGGGGTAATTCATAAACGTCTAGGATCTCGAGTCTCAGATCTGGCGTTAGGTTCGAACTCGAGACTCGGGACCGAGACTAAAATTAATTAAAGGGAGATTTTTCATGTGTGATTTTGCTGCGGATGCGAAGGCAGCCGAAGAATTGATGGTGGGAAGAACGTTGACGGTTGCCCGAGTGCGCGAGCTCAACGCTAAAGACTATTTTTATCAGATGCTGAAAGACAACCCGGAGATGCTCAAGATTTATCCGGGCATTGAAAACGAGTTGCTCCAGGGGGCGATCGATTGTCACATTCACGCCTATCCGGATTTCGTGCACCGCTCGCAGGACATGATTCAGATCGCGATCGAAGCGTCGAAGTGCGGCATGCGCGCGATCGCATTCAAGGACCATTGGAATATCAGCGCGACGTCCGCTTATCTCACGCAGCGGCATATCGACGATATGGTCGCCCGCGGTGAGTTGACGCATCGGGTGGAAGTTTACGGCGGTGTCGGCATGTGTTTCGGCATGCGTCCCGAATACGTCCGTGTCGGACTGCAGTATCCGAATTTCAAGATGATCTGGTTTCCGACGTTTACCTCGTACGGTTTCTGGCGCGGCGCCGGACATCCCGATCACGAAGGCGTGCGATTATGCAGTCAGGATGGTCAAGTGCTGCCTGAAGTCAAACAAATCATGGAAATGGCAGCGGAGAAGAAAGTCGGCATCGGCTTCGGCCACACGGATTTTCAAGAATTGCTGCCGCTCGCTCGCCTGGCCAAAGACATTGGCGTGCGCGCGACGTTGGATCACCCGCTGCTCGAATTGAACAAGCTGCTGCTCGATGAAATGAAGCAGCTTCGGGATTTGGGCGTTTACGTTGGCACCTATTGCCAGCCCATGATTCCCAGCCTTTATCAGCCGGTCGCCGATCCGATGGAAACTGTTCGCACCATCAAGGAGATCGGCCCGGACCGCTGCATTATCGGCAGCGATTTCGGTCAGGTGCTGCACATGGACGCGGTAGATGGCATGCGCGTCTTCATCCGCGCGTTACTCGGTTTCGGCATCAAGCCGGATGAGGTAAAAATCATGCTCAAAGACAATCCGGCCAAGCTGATGTGGTTGGATTAGAAGGCGCTCCTTCGATACGGCGCGTATCGAAGGACGCGCTATCCAGGATGAACAGCAAGATGTGGTTGCGCAGCATGCTGCGCCCTCTTTAGATCTAAGGGAAACCGCGGCTCGCCCATCAAGTGATCTTCGCATCGTGCTCGAGCAGGAGCATCTTCAATAACGATCTGTGGCACTGGCCTTCGTCTTCGCAGTAACAGCCCACCGAGAAATTTGTTTTCGATGAGAGCGCGGCGAGCAATTCAATGAGCCTGCGCGCCGCCGGTTTTTGCATTTCCCTTCGGTAGCGCCGAGCATAATCGCTCCAGCGCTTGGCCGTCAGCGGTTCAGAAAAAAACCAAGAAACGAGCGGCGCACTCGGCGCCAATTCGGGCAGCCAGACGTCGAAATAGTTGCGCCGAGCGTAATCTTTCTTGAGTACGCCGCGCGGCGGGTGCCGGACAGTACCGATGCGCAACCCTTCCTTTGCATGGCGGGGCGTTCCCAATCGTACGATACGAATAGCCATGAGTCTTGATTAATCCTTCTGCTGGGCACGCGCAATTCGTCTAATCGATCGACGCTGAAACGACTTGCGTGGGATTGTTCACGTCCGGCAAAGTGAGGAAACCGCAAAGCACGGAGAGATGACGATCTGCAGAGCTTGGATCAGTAGCGGCGGAGCCCGTCAATCCCGCACGTTTTAAGCGGGAATCCAGGTTGGATCGGGATTGGGGCGCCGATTTAAGATCTTCGCGAGCGACGCCGTTGGCCAATTTCGTTGCCGACTTTAGTACCGCGATAGCGGCGAATCGTGTGTCAGTCCGGATAGATCATGAATTCCAAAAGATTCGAGTCGGGGTCGCGCACATAGATGCTTGTGCCTTGGGCGCGCCCATTGTCGCGCCCGCCTAATCGTTCCACCGGACCTTCGACGATTTTCGCGCCGGCTTGATCGAGGGTCGCGCGCAGCGACTCCGCCGAGCCCTCCCACACGAAACAGAAATCGCCACAGCCCGGGACCGCGGTTGGACCGCGCAGAGTGAAGCGACCACTCTGCCATCGCTCCGGAGCATGAAAATTAATCTTCTGATCGCCGAAATGGACCGAGTAAAAGTGTTCTCTTTCTTTCACTCCGAAACCCAGGCCCCGGTAAAATTTCAGCATCGCCTCGGTGTTCTGAATCGGAATTGCAACGTGATCAAAGCTTCGAATCGGCATTTGCGAGCCTCTCAGTAAATAAAATCATCCGTATTTCTTGACTGCGTTCTCGCTGGCGCTGCCCGCCTTGGCTAGATCGTCGGGCGTCAT
>DATIEH010000142.1:0-6898 GCA_035455905.1 Binatia bacterium
ATATCGAACAGAAGCAACCCAAACTGCGCAACAACCTGATCAATTCGCTGCAACTTTATCCTCAGGTTGTCGAGCAGCGTGGCACGACCGGTGCTTCGGCTTCGATGATTTTGGCGCTGTTGCGCGTGACGCGTAAACAAATTGCCGATCTCCAGATTACTGATCTCCTCGATACTCAGCGCTTGAAATCCGGGTTGCGCCTCCTCGGCTTTGTGGCGCTGCCTGTGCTCGCTATGGTTCTCTTGAATCCTTCTTGGGTGAGCGGCACTTTTGGCATGCTGACCGATCCGCTGGCTCATTTACCGCCGACAAAAACCAGCATCGAGATCGAGCCCAAGAATGCTCGTCTGGTTCGCGGCGCGCCGCTGACCATCGAAGCCGTGACGACGGGCGCGCTGCCGCAATCCCTGCAGCTGATTACGTGGACCGGCGCGAATCAAAGCGGCGAATTGATCGGCATGGAAAACCTGGCGATGGAAAATCTCGGCGCGGGAAAGTTCAGCGCCAAGGTCCCGCGCTTAGAAAAGACTCTACACTATCGTGCCGTCACCGGTCCTTTTTCATCTAATACCTACACGGCCGAAGCCGTCGACCCGCCCGAAATCGCCAATGTTCAGATCGTTCTTTATCCTCCGGCCTATAGCGGCCTCGGTTCGATTTCCGTGCCGGAGGGCAGCATCGAGGGACTCAAAGGCTCGACGGTTCGTCTCGATGCGGTCGCGACCAAGGACGTCGTCAAAGCTGAGATCGAAATGGACGACGGCAAAAAAATCCCGCTCAAAATCGACGGGCGCAAGCTCCAGGCCAATTTGGTTCTATTTCAAGCCCAGTCTTACCGTATTCGCGTCGAAGATAAGTATGGATTTCGCAACACGCCAATCGCCTACGAGCTTCGCGTCAAGCCCGACGGTTTTCCCACCGTGGATCTGCTTCGTCCGACTGAGGATTTGGAGATCAACGGCGATGAAACCCTGGCGCTGGAATACACCGCGCGCGATGATTTTGGCATCGGCGAAATCGCGCTCGTGACGAAAGTCGGCGATCGCGAAGATAAGACCATTTTGCAAAAAGACGAATCCAAGCGCCTCATCATGCGCGATCAATATAACTGGGACTTGGGCAAATTGGGGTTGCGCGAGGGTGAGGAAGCGGTATTTTTTCTGCAAGTGTTCGACAACGACACCATCTCAGGCCCGAAAATCGGCACCTCTCGCTCGGTTCGGCTGAAATTGAAAAATCTCAAAGGCGAGCACCAACAAGTCGCCGACATGGTCCGCGATCTGAACAATCGCATGGTCGATCTTCTGGCCGATCATCTCGAACGGCCTTCGTCCGGAGAAAAGCCGGCCGTACCTCTCGAGAACGACAAGAAATTCCAGCAGAACCTCGCGGAGGCACTGAAACGAACCGAGGACGTGATGCGCCAGACGGAAAAAGATCGCATGTCCGATTTTGCGACGTGGAGCGATCTCGAGGCACTCAAACGTAATCTCGAATATACCCAGAATGAGCTGTTGAAGAAACAAGAACAGGCGGCAACCGCGGAGGATAAGCTCAAGGCCCACGATCAGATCGCCGGCGAGCTCGAGCGCATGTCGCTTTTGTCCGAAGACATCGGTAAGAGACTGAAGGCCCAGGAGCTGGCCTCCACCGCGCAAGACTTGACGCGCAACCAGGAACGGCTGATGGACGCTTTGGAAAAGCTGCAAAGCGGCGACAAAAACCTGGACGCCATCATGAAGCAGATCTCGGATCTGGCCAACACGCTGCAAAGCCTGCAGCAGGCGCTGTCGCAACTTGCCCAGCAGATGCCCGATGATTTTATGAACGCGGAGAACATGCAGGGTCTCGGCTTCGATGACATGTTCCGAGCCTTGCAAGAGATCCAAAAGAAACTCAAGGAGGGAGATATCGAAGGCGCTCGGCAGCTGGCGCGAGAGTTGTTCAATCAGATGGCGCAGATGGTTGCCGCGTTACAAAATGCCCAGCGTTCCACGATGGCCTCCGGTATGGGACGCATGCAAGGCGAGATGCAGCGCCAGAGCAGCGAGCTTCAGGACATCGCCCGGGAGCAGCAGGAAATCCTGATGAAAACCGAGGGAATGAACAATGCCGCCTTGACGGAGCGCGACGCCGCCTTGAAAAACAAGCTCGATCGGTTTCTCGAAAAGGCCATTGCCGAGTTGGGCCAGCTCACCGATCTTTTTCCCGATCGCGAGGGCCCCGACGATCCCAGCCTGTTGACCAATCTGGATGACGCGACCATGAATTCGCTATTGAGAAATTTGATCGCCAAGCTCAGCAACAAGGATTTTCCCGGATATAAGGAGGGCGACGGTTGGGCCCGCAAGGAGCTTTCGAAGAAGCGCAGCCGAGCGCAGGAAGCGCGGGCTCAGCGGGCTGAGAAGAGTCTCGACAATATTAAATCGGAGCTGGAGTCCATGCTTAATCAACCGGGACAGGCGCTCACGGATGCCGAAAAGCGCGACCTCCGGGATCTTGCGAACCGGCAAGACATGCTGAGGGAGCGAACCAACGAGCTGCACGAAAAATTGGAGTCTCTGTTTCAGCTGTTCCCGCAGCTCGACCCGAAAATCGTCCAAAATATTGGCGAGGCCGGCAGCTCGATGGGCGGCGCCCACGAGCGTCTCGGTCAACTCGATTCTCGCGGCGCCGTGCCGCCCGAGCAAACCGCTCTCGATCGCCTGTCGCAGTCTCAACAGCAGATGCAATCGGCGATGCAACAAATGGCGCAGCGTGGACAGATCGGCAATATGCCGATGACTCGCCTCTTTCGTCAGGGGCGGTTTCTCCCTTACGGCTCGATGACACCGCTTCCCGGCATGCCGCAGTTTCCCGACTTTAACATTGAAAACGGCTTCAGCGGTTTGGATACCGAAAAGTTCCGCCTTCCGGGTAAGGACGAATATAAGGCGCCGCGCAATTTCCGCGAAGAAATTCTCGAGTCTCTGAAGCATGGCGTGCCGCCACAAATGAAAGACCAGATCGAGCGTTACTTCAAAAATCTTTCCGAGTAATCCTGGTGTCCTGCCGCAGAGTCTTTTTCAATTATCGGGGGTTGTCGTTGGGTCGCCGGTGCCAGCACTCGAGTTTGAGGCTGTCGCTTGGCCTCATCGTTCTGTTTTGTGTTTTGTCGCCGCTGTGCTCCTTCGGCGCGGAAGCGGATCCCAAATTCAAACCTGGGGAAGAGTTGCTCGATGCCGGACGGATTGCTCAGGCGGAAGAATTCGCGGCCAAGGTACTTAAGGAAGAGCCAAAATCTCCTGCGGCTTTGGATTTCGACGCCAGGGTCAAGTTTTACCAAGGGCGCTACGCCGAAGCTTTAGCCATTGTCGATCGCGCGCTCGCCATCGACTCGTCGAACCAAAGACGCCAGGCGCTGAAGCTTTTCAGCCAGCTCACCCTCGATGTCCATAAATCGCTGAAGCCGTTCGAGAGCGCACACTTTGTCCTTTTCGCTGATGAGAAGCGCGACGGCATCCTTGTCCCTTACGCGTTGGACACGTTGGAAAAAACCTATCAAACAGCCGGCGCGGAGCTCGGTTTTTTCCCCAAAGAAAAAGTACGCGTCGAAATCGCCCCGGATGCGACCAGCTTCAATGCGATTTCCACCCTCTCGCTGCGTGATATCGAGGAAACCGGCGCCGTCGGCATCTGCAAGTTCAACAAGCTGATGATCATTTCACCACGTGCCCTGAGCTTCGGCTACCGCTGGCTCGATTCCCTGAGCCACGAATACCAGCATTATGCGATCGTCAGTTTGAGCAATAATCAGGCGCCGATTTGGCTGCACGAAGGCATGGCGCGGTTTTATGAAACCCGCTGGCGTAAGCCCGCGCCAGCCAAAGATGCCGCCGAGGATTATCTCACGCCGGCCAATCAGACGCTGCTTGTCCATGCTCTGGAGAAAAATCAATTTGTCGGTTTCAAAAAGATGGAGCCCTCGCTCATCTATTTGGAAACGCCGGAGCAAGTCCAGCTCGCTTACGCCGAGGCCGCATCGGCCGTAGATTTTATCAATCAGAGCAAGGGGCGCGACGGCGTGCGCGAATTGCTCGCGACACTGAACGACAAGCCCACCCCTGAAGCGATTGAAAAGGTTTATGGTATGTCTTTCGACAATTTCGAAAGCAAATGGAAAGGCTTTCTCAAGAGCAAAGGACTCAAGGAAATCGAGGGCAGCCGCGTACGTAAGCTCAAGGTTAAAAAAGACCAACGGGAAGACGAAGAAGTTGTAGAGCTGAAGGAAATTCAGTCGGCGGTAGCGCGGAATCGGACCTACCTCGCCGATCAGCTGCTCGCCAAGGGCCGCGCCGCGGCGGCGGCCAACGAATATCAGCGCGCCTTACAGGCGAGCCCGCGTTCGCCGGTGATTCTTTACAAGCTCGGACGCATTATGGTCGAGACCAATCGCCCGGATGACGCCCTGCCGCTGTTTCAGCAAGCCCTCGAGATCGACCCGGACAACGTCAATATCTACGTGCAGTTGGGCCGCGCCGAACACGCCAAGAAGAATTTTAAAGAAGCCCGCGCGGCGCTCGAGGAAGCGATTCAGATCAATCCCTTCAATCCGCTCATCTATCGCTTGCTCGGCGACGCCTATGCCGCGCTCGGAGATCAGGAAAAAGCGCGCGCCGCCAGAACGACGCTGGAGAGACTGAGCGCGAGCAGAAATTAATCGAAAAGGAACGTCATGGAGTTACCCGAGATACAGCAGCACGAGATCGCCCAAATTGAAGAGTTCGCTGCCAAGCGCGACAGCATGCTTGGCGAAATCCGCAAAGTCATTGTTGGCCAGGATCACGTCATCGAGGAAGTTTTGATCGCGCTGTTCGCCAGAGGTCATTGTTTGCTGGTCGGCGTTCCCGGACTGGCGAAAACGCTCTTGATCAGCACCCTCGCGGAAATTTTGGATCTGGAGTTCAACCGGATACAGTTCACGCCCGATTTGATGCCGTCGGATATCACGGGAACGGACATCCTGCAGGAAGATGCCGGCACCGGCAAACGGAGCTTTCAATTTCTCAGAGGCCCGATCTTTACCAATATTTTACTGGCGGACGAGATCAACCGTACGCCGCCGAAAACTCAAGCCGCGCTTTTGCAATCCATGCAGGAGTACAAAGTTACCGCCGGAGGCACCACGTTTCCGCTGGCTCTGCCGTTCTTTGTCTTAGCGACGCAAAATCCTATCGAGCAGGAAGGCACCTATCCTCTCCCCGAAGCGCAGCTTGATCGGTTCATGGTGAACATCGAAATCGGTTATCCCAACTTCGAAGATGAAGTGCAGATCGTCATGCAGACGACCTCGACGAACAAGCCCGCGCCACGGAAAATTATGGACGGCACGGCAATCTTGCATTATCAGGAGCTGGTGCGAAAAGTTCCGGTCTCCCCGTTTGTTGTCTCCTACGCCGTGGCGCTCGCCCAACGCTCGCGGCCACAGAGCCCGGACGCCTCAGCCTACGTCAAGGATTATGTCGAATGGGGAGCGGGCCCGCGCGCATCGCAATATCTGATTCTCGGCGCCAAGGCGCGCACGATCCTGCAGGGCCGCTACGCGGTTTCCATCGAAGACATTCAAGCCCTCGCCCCTTCCGTGCTGCGCCACCGCATCGTTCCCAACTTCAAAGCTCAAGGCGAAGGACTATCCTCAGGCGATATCATCGGCCGCTTGCTCACCGAAATAAAACCGTCGGGCGACGGTAAGCTCGCGAAATAGCCACTTCACAACTCGCAAAGACAAATTGGCCCGCGCACCGTCGAATGAGCGCAGCGACGCTGGCTAGATTCTGCAATAGGCCGGTGGTAAGAATTCGAGGATGGAAAATCGCGGATGGAGATAGTGATCCTCAATCGTCCATTCTCGATCCTTGGCGTAATCTTTTCAGCATATGGCAACCAACGATAAAAATTACTTTGACCCGAAAGTTCTGGCGGGAATTTCTAATCTCGCGCTGCGCGCCCGCTGGGTCGTCGAAGGGTTGATGTCGGGTGTGCACCGGAGCCGCGCCAAGGGCTTCAGCGTTGAATTCGAGGAGCACCGCGAGTACTCGCCGGGGGACGAGATCCGCCGTATCGATTGGAAAGCGCTCGGTAAATTCGACCGCTACTATATCAAAGAGTACGAAGATGAAACCAATCTGCGTGCCTATCTGGTGCTCGACGCCAGCGCCTCTATGAATTACGCCTCCGACGGCATTAGCAAATTCGATTACGGCTGCACGCTGACCGCTTCCCTCGCCTATCTAATTCTGAAGCAGCAAGACTCCGCGGGACTCGTTACATTTTCGGACCGCATCGAAGCATTCATTCCGCCTCGGGCGAAGCGCGATTATCTCACGCAGATTCTGCATGCGCTGGAACACCGCGGTCCCGGCGGCGACACCAATGTCGGTAAGATTCTCGAAGAGATCGCCGGCCAGGTAAAGCGGCGCGGGCTGATCGTTCTGGTTTCCGACCTGCTCGATGATCCAGACGCGATACTCAAAGGACTGCGCCATTTTCGCTTCAAGGGCAATGACGTCATCGTCTTTCACGTGCTCGATCAGGCCGAACTCGACTTGCCCTTTGAAGGCAATATCCTGTTCGAGGATTTGGAAGCGGCGAATCTGCAAGTCATTGCCGATCCGCGCGCAATCCGCTCGACCTATCAGCAAGTGGTGCAGGAGTTCATCGGGAATGTTCGCAAGCAGTGCCACGATAGCGCCATCGATTACCAAATCATTTCCACTGAAACCCCTCTCGATCGCGCATTGGCCAGCTATCTCAGTTGGAGAGGCTAGGTCGCCTCCGGTACAATTTTGCTTAGCGACAGGACCAAGAGCCATATGGCGTACGGTAAATCCCCCTTGATCCCCCTTCTAAAAAGGAGAGG
>DATIEH010000143.1:0-4378 GCA_035455905.1 Binatia bacterium
CGATTGCGCTCGACTTCCCGCTGAATTTCTGCCGGACTTTTGCCGAGCCGGTTAACTTCGAGTTGGAGATTCTTTTCCTTTTCTAGGAAGACTTCCAAGTCCAAGGACTTTTGTGTGCCGGCCTGATAAAAAATCGTGATCGATTCACGAGCATTGGAACCGTCACTCGCCCGCGCCAAGACATCGATTTGATTTTTTCCTTCGGTCACCGGTACTGCGGAGGAGAAAAAACCATCGGCCGCTAACCGTAATTGGGTCGCCTTCTGCCCGATCGTCTGGTTGACGACCTGCACGTAATCGACACCGACCACGGAAATGTTTTCGAGCACCGCCAGCGCATCCGCCGGCCGCATCACCGGCGTATAGGTACCGCCACTTTCTTTGGCAATGCCAATCGCGGCGCGTGGATAGGAGAGCGCTTCCTCCCCCAGAGCGAAGACGTGGACCTTGATGCCCGCTTTCCCGGACAACCGTGCCGCATTGATCGTCAGCGCGACATCCTCCGGCGTCATTCTCTTGCTTTCACCGATCGGCAGGGTTGGAAATCCATCGGTGAGAAGGAATTGCACTTTGATGGCGTCGGTCCGCCTTTCGCTGGTGCCGAATCCCATCAACTCGCTGATTCCCAGCCGTATCGCTTCGACCATGTTGGTACCGCCGTAAGAACCCGAGCGCAGCACGTCGGCCAAGATTTTTCGAACTCGTTCGAAATCATGGGTTAGCGGTTGGAGTAAATTGGCGCGGTCGCTGAAGCTCAAGACGCCGACACGTGTCGTCTCATGATTGAGTTGAAGCAGCAGGCGGCGTGCCGCCGCGACCTCTGCGGCAAGAACGGAATTTCTTGGATTGCGCATCGGTGGTCCGCCGAGGCCGAAGCCGCCGATACTGATTTGCGGCATAGGAAAACCGGTGCTATCCGGAGGCTGATCCGCATCACCCAGATCCGCGCCGGCATAAAGTGCGGTGCTCCCTGAAACATCGATAACTAAAAAAATATCGACATTTCCCGATCGCCCCATCTCTCGCGCAACCTTGCCGCTGACTAAAACTGATTTTTGATCCTGGGTGATCTGCGTGCCGTTTTTGGGCGAAAGAATCTGTACTTTGGGTTGTGCCGAGGCAACGGGGTCTAAACCAACGATGCAAAAGAACAAAGCACTAACGAGCGCACATCGAAACAGGTTCATAATTCAACCTCTCCGACATGCCGACGCTAACACGATTGCTCCGGGCATAAAAGAGCCGTCCAGGGTGCATACCTCAATAGCGATCGTCGTGCTATAATCCGTCCCATGTTGAAGGCTACCCTCGTAGTAGCGTTGCTCTCCATGAGTTTCGGTATCGCGGACGCACAGTACGTTGTGGTTTTAAAGAATGGTCGGCAACTGACGGTGCAGAACTATCGCGAGGAAGGCAGCATGATCAAATTTTCTGGTCTCGGCGGCGAAATCGCCATCAGCAAGGATCAAATTCAAACGATCCGCCGTGCTGAAGCTTCCGAGAGCGCCAGTTCGCGTTCTCTGTCATTAGATGATCGTCCCGGTAAAAACCCGCCGGAACCTGCGCCAACACCGGTTGCACCGCCGGAGACTAAACCGCCCGCTAAGGTTTCGATTCAGCAACAACAAGCTAAACAGCGCGCCGCAGAAGCAAAGGCGTACGAGGACAGGCTAAAAGACTTGACTGCACAGTTGAAAGAACTGCGGGACCGCTATTCACTGATCACACGAGGTAACCAAGGTCCCGACCCGAGTTTTTTTACCACCGAGAAAGCCTTCAAAGGCCAGCAGGATGATTTGTTGTCTCGCTTGCGCGACGCGCAAAATAAGGCCCAAGGTCTACCGACCGGGAGCGCTGCTTCGTCTCCACAGTTTTCGCTCGATGCGCCTCCCGCTTATACAGAAAGACAACGAGAGCTGAGCGATCTAAGAGCTCGTATCAGTCAGGTCGAAAACGAGCGGCAAAGAGTGATCGATGAAATGAGAGCAAAAGGATTCGAAGTCGGCTCGCTATTTTTGGAGTAACTCCGCCGCGGCGCGTAGCCCCAAAAGATAACTCGTCGCGCCGAAGCCGGCGATCTGACCGACCGCGACTTCCGCGATGTAGGAATGATGCCGGAACGGCTCGCGTCTGTGAATATTGGAAATGTGAATCTCCACTGTCGGAATTCCCACCGCCGAAATGGCGTCTCGCAGTGCCAGGCTGGTATGCGTGTAAGCTGCCGGATTAATGACCAGAGCGCCGAATTTGCCGGCACTATTATGGATCCAGTCGATCAGTTCGGCTTCGCTGTTTGACTGGCGAAAATCAATTTCGACGCCAAGCTCGTCGGCGAGCGCGCGCACTTGCTGCTCGATATCTGAAAGACTCAGGCTGCCGTAAATCTCCGGCTGCCGCTTGCCGAGCAGATTGAGATTGGGACCATTCAACACCAGAATCTGCATGTTGGTCATCGAGTCTCCTTCGTCGGAACCGCGCTTTCCGAACTACCTCTCTAATGCAGACAAAACTTCTCCGGGCGAAAGCCAGTGGAAACGAGTTTTCCCGATCCCTTCAGACATCACAAACTTGATCCGGCCACCAGCTGCTTTTTTATCCAGCTGCATGGCTGCGATCACACTCTGCATCGAGAGGCGGGCGGGAATTTCACTCGGCAAGCCGGCTTTTTTGATGACCTTGAGAATACGCTCAAAGGTTTGCCGGTCACAAAAACCGTGCTGCACCGAGAGCATGACGGCTTTGACCATGCCGATCCCTACGGCTTCACCGTGCAGATATTCCCGGTAATCCGTCGCCGCTTCCAATGCATGCCCAATCGTGTGCCCAAAGTTGAGCACGGCACGCTGATTTTCCTCACGCTCGTCCGTTTCGACGACTCGGGCCTTGATGGAACAAGACGTTACGATAACTCGCTGCAACAACTCGCGATCCAGCGCGATGATCTTTGCGAGATCTTTTTCGACATCCCGAAAAAGCTGCGGGTCCTCGATGATGCCATATTTGATCACCTCGGCGAGACCCGCAACGAGCTCTCGACGGGGCAGCGAGGCGAGCATGTTGACGTCGATGAGGACTAGCTTGGGCTGATAAAAAGCTCCGATCAGGTTTTTTCCGTTTTCATGATTGACGCCGGTTTTGCCGCCGACGCTCGAATCCACTTGCGCGAGCAATGTCGTTGGCACTTGGACATACGGGACACCACGGAGATAAGTGGCTGCGGCAAAACCGGCGAGATCTCCAATCACACCGCCCCCAAGCGCGAGAACACAGGATTTTCTCTCGCAGCGCTCGGCAATGAGCCGATCGTAAATGGTTGCCAGCGATTTGAACGTCTTATGTTCCTCCCCATCGGGCACCAGAATCGGTACGACCTCGAATCCGGCGTGATGGAGCGAGCCATGCACAGCGTCGAGGTAGAGTTGCGCGACCGTCGGGTTAGTGACAACGGCGACTTTGCGTGCCAATCCGGATTCTTGCAGCCGTTGGCCGAGGCTATCGAGAATTCCAGCGCCGACATAGATCGGGTAGGAACGATCGCCCAAATTAACTTTTAGAGTTTCCATCCGACGTTTTTTTTCTGACCTCGAGCATGCCCATAATCTTTTTTACCACCTGATCCACAGTCAAATTGCTGGTATCGATTGTCACATGAGCCTGGGCATACCGCGCTGCGCGCTGGCGCAACAGATCCTCGATCTTTTCCCGGCGATTACTCCCTTGCAAAAGGGGTCTTTTCGTTGCATCACCGGCTCTTGCAAGCAACACATCCATATCCGCGGACAAGCCGATTAGGAGTGCCTTTTCTCGGAGTATCTGGAGATTTTGATCGTCGAGAATCACTCCGCCGCCGGTCGCGATGACCTGGTTATTCTCTTCCAGCACGTCCGCCAGCGCCTGCTTTTCCAGCTGCCGAAAGTACGCCTCGCCCTTGTGCTCGAAAATCTCGCGCACCTTGCTGCCTTCGGCTCTTTCAATCACTCGATCCAGATCAACGAAGCGGCGACGCAGCTTTTTTGCCAAAGTGCGGCCAATCGCACTCTTGCCGACCGCCATGAACCCGATGAGCGCGATGTTTTTCTGCAATGTCTCGCACCAAGCGTCTGTTGCGTCACGGCAGCTGTCGCTCCACCACCCCACCGGTTTCCAAACGGTTAATGTCTCACCTCGTCACAGAGGCTCTTGCGCGAGAGCTGTCATGCTGAGCCGGCAACGAAGCATCTCGCATTTCTTCAGCTACGAAAATAAGACCGTGGTATTGCAACGTGCGGCTATGGAGACCGGTATAGTTTTTTCGCGCGACCCTGCCTAGTAGCTCTTGATTTGCTCCAGATAGTTTTCGTAGTTACGCCGAACCTCGCGCAATGAATCACCCCCGAAT
>DATIEH010000144.1:0-7011 GCA_035455905.1 Binatia bacterium
CACAGTGAAAACCTTCCCGCTGCGAGCCAATCGATGGGCTGGCGATAGTCTCGCGTAATCGAAACCTCCATGTCTCCGTAAAGCTTTTTGATGAATTCGGGCCCGAGCTTGGCATGGTAGTAGAAGAACAAGACGGGATTGTCCATGCCGCGCAGGCGCGGATCGACGGCGACAATCTTGCCTTTCCATTTCAGCTGCCCTAGGTCCCAGTACGAACCGAACTCGCGGGGGTTGACGAGTTTCGAATTGTAATTAATTTCGACTCCGCCAGCATTACCGACATAAACAAAAATATATTTGTTTTCCGGATCGACGTATTTGTGCGTACCGCGCCACCACTTGCTCTCATCGACGACCTCAGGCAGCAGCAGAAGCGGCTTGATCGGATCGAGAAGCTTGCCCACATAAAGCGTGCTGAATGCAGTCCCCTTCCCGCCGGCGAAGAGGTCAGCGATGTGCTTTCCCGCGCGCCGCTCCGCCACGAGACGCGGGCCGAGATCATTCCCGCGGCCGCGGAGCTGGCTGACTTTGATTTTCGGGTAAGCCCGCTCGAAAGCATGGACCGTCTCCTCGGTGAGCGGTCCATTTTCGAAGATGTAAAGACTGACGACGCCTTCTTTCTCGGCCGCCGCAACCGTGTTGTCCCACTCGGCGCGCCAGTCCGCCTTCGCAGCCGCAGCGAAGCTCGCAGTCTGATAGCAAAGGACTAAAAACAACAATGCCGATATTTTTGCAGTGATCATTTTCGCGGTTCAGCGCTGCCCACTCTAAAAGCGGTGGCACATAAGTGTCAACCTGTTTGCACTGGTTCTGCGACTCGCTGAAGCTATTTGTTCGCGCCAATGGAGATGTCACCGAGGCAGGCGTTCAGTAGCTCTTTAATACTTCGCCAGGTTGATTTCGCTCCGCTTCTTTTTCAGACTGCTCGAGCGGGGCCCGATTATTCTCGATGAGGTGTCCGATGAAGCTTTTTTTCAATCCGCAGAGCCGTGCCGTGATCGCCAAATGGATGCTCGATGAGTGCGGCGTGCCATACGAAATCGTGCCGATCGACTTTACCAAGCGCGAGCACAAGACACCGGAGTTTCTCAAGATCAATCCGGCGGGCAAGCTCCCCGCCTTGGTCGACGGTGATGTGAAGGTATTCGAAAGCGCGGCAATCTGTTTGTACCTTGCCGATAAATTTCCTGAAGCGAAGCTCGCGCCCAAAATTACGGCGCCCGAACGGGGTCGTTATCTTTCCTTGATGGTTTACTCGAGCTCCCAGCTCGAGCCCGCGATTGGAGATGCGTTGTTGAACCTTCAGACGTTGCCGCAGCGCGGCTGGAGCGAATTCGAAGTCGTGAAAGACGTGATCGAAGGTGAACTCGGTGACGGACCGTATCTGTTCGGCGATTGGTTCACGGCTGCCGATGTGATGATCGGTTCGATGTTCATCTGGCAGCGGATCTGGGGCAAGCCGTCCGGCCGGCCCAAGCTGGAAGCCTATGTCGATCGACTTCTCGCCCGGCCGAAGGCAATGAAGCTCGGCAAGGGATCGTGAGATAGAACACTTCGTGATTGCCCATCGCCTCAAAGTCGGGGGAACACTGTCATACGATTTCGCTGACTGCGTGTATGTCCGCGTCTGTCCTGAGAAGGCTTCCTGGTTCGTCGTATTGTTGAAGGTAGCGTCAGGAAAGGAGTTCGACATGAAGATCAAGCTTTACGAGTTCGGCCCGACCCGTTCGATTCGCGTCCGCTGGACGCTTCAGGAACTAGGCCTGGCATTCGAGTCCGTGCGCATCAACCTGCTGGCAGGCGAGCACCGCCGTCCCGAATTCCTTAAAATCAACCCCGCCGGAAAGATTCCCGTGCTTGTCGACGACGCTGTGGTGCTCACGGAGTCCGTGGCGATCGTGCTTTACCTCGCGGAAAAATATGTCGACAAGCGCCTGCTGCCAAGCACCGTCGAAGCGCGCGCGCAGGTCAATCGCTGGCTCTTGTTCGCGGCAACCGAGTTGGAGCAGCCGCTCTGGCGCATTTCGCGTCATACGACGCTCTATCCGGAAGAGGAGCGCCTGCCCAAAGAAGTATTGCTCGCCGGTAGGGATTTCAAAGAAATGGCGGCCGTGCTGGAAAAGCATATGCAAGAACGCCAGTTCGTTGCGGGAGATAACGTGACCATCGCCGATTTTGTGATGGCTTACACCCTCGACTGGGGCAACGAGGCTAAATTGCTCGGCGATTGCCCGCATCTCATGGCGTACATGGAGCGGATGTATGCGCGTCCGCATGCGCCGCCGCGCATCGCTCAAGCCTTCGCGGCAATTTCATCGGAAGACAATTCCACTGCCCGCGGCGCATAACTACCGAAACCGCACGGCAATTACTCCTCAGTACGTAGCCATGCCCCTTCGGTAAAAAACTATGCTCCGAGAGGAGACATCATGGAATCCACGCGTCGAATCGTGACGTTCAACTGGATGACGGCAAACGGATATTTCGCCGCAGCCGACGGCAATTTGGATTGGGTCGTGCCCGACGCGGAGCAGGCGAAAGCGGCAGTAGATAATATTCCGCTTTTCGACACCGTGCTGTTCGGCCGCCGCACCTACGAGCTCTTCGAGAAATTCTGGAGTCGCGCCGACGACTCTTCCACGGCACCCGATCCACATCATCCCGGACAGCGAACTTCGCAACACCACGCGATTGCGAAGTGGCTGAACGAGACGACCAAATTGGTTTTCTCAAGCAGCTTAAAGAACGTAACCTGGAAAAGCTCCCGCATTATTCACGAAGTCGATCCCCTCAAGATCGAAAAGATGAAGCGCGAGGCCGGCAAAGACATGACGATTTTCGGCAGCGGCTCCATCGTGTCGCAGCTCACCGAGCACGGATTAATCGACGAATATCAGTTCGTTCTCTGCCCGGTTTTCCTCGGCAGCGGCCGGCCGCTGCTCACCGGCGTCTCGAAAAACTCGAAGCTTGAGCTCGTCGAGGCGAAGCCCTATCTATCGGGCGACGTCCTGCTTCGCTACCGGCGGTCAAACTAGACAAGGGTGTTGTCTCTATATTGCAAGTTTCGAAATTTCCGGAACGTGCTAGCGAAGCTGTCCGCAAGAAAATACCATCTGCCCTAGCTCTGCGTGGTCGTTCGGGCAATCGGGTCGGCGGTCGTCAAACGGCTACCGACAACAATTATCGCGCTCGAGCTTTTCTTTCGAGCTTTTCATTTCAACCCGTACGCAATAATTGCTTGACATTCGAATTACCGGCCCAATATGCTCCGCTGCTAACTGGTCGGTAAATTCAGCAAACGATAAGCGCTTCGCGCTAATGGATCTTTCGTCGAGGAGCGTGCCACAGTGAGATTATTTCGGCTTGGGGTTACTTCGAGCGTCATCGTCTCGGTACTGATCCTCTCGTCTTTGCCCAGTCGATCCCAGGAAAAAGTGAAATTTCCGATTGCTGCGTCCAGTAAGACTCTGGGGTATGGGCCTCTTTGGGTCGCCTGGAAGCAAGGCTTCTTCGACCAGCAGGGTCTGGATGCGCAGGTAATACTCCTCCGCGGCACACCTCCATCGGTTCAAGCCCTGGTCGCCGGCTCGGTTTACGTTGGTGGCGCGACGCCGGATGCGGTGATGGATGTAAGCGAGCGCGGCATCGACATGGTTATGGTAGTGGGCCTGATCAACGGTCTTTCTCATGCGATCATGGGTGGAAAAAATTATAAGCGTTATGAAGATTTGCGCGGCGCGACAATCGGCGGTCAGAGTCTGACCTCAGGTATTACATTCCCCTTGAGGCAGGTATTAAAATCCAAGGGATTAGAATATCCGCGCGATTACAAGCTGGTCAACATCGGTGGAACCGCCGATCTTTTCGCGGCGCTATCGAGCGGCCAGATCGCAGCAGCACCGCTCGCCATCCCGCTTAATTTTGCGGCCGAAGAGGCGGGATTCAATGTCATCGGCTGGTATCGAGACGTATTGCCGAATTATCAGCTCACCGCGATGACCGTACGGCGCTCCTGGGCGGAAGCCAACCGGCCTCTGCTGATCCGTTTCGTCAAAGGGATGGCTCTGGCGATGCGTTGGGTCTTCGAGAACAAGGAGCCGGCGATCGATTTTCTAACCAAAGAAATGAAGCTCAAACCGGCGCACGCCCGCAAGGGATGGGAATACTATACAGCAAATCGAATTTGGTACCCGGACGCGGATGTCAATATCGATGGCATCAAAACTCTCATACAAATTTACGGCGAGCAGGGGCAGCTCAAGGGACCGCTGCCAAGTCCGGCAAGGTATGTGGATCAGAGTTATTTAAGAGAAGCGTTAAAGGATCTCGGTAACAGATGAATGCGGTCATGAGCAGCAACACTGGCGCGCGCACCGGTCGTGTTGCCCAGGACCGCACGCGAAAGTTCAAGTCTGCATCCACTCGATCTCGTAGACTCTGACGGCGTGATCGAAGCCTTTTAGCGTCACCTCTCCTAAGTCTGAAATCGGCAAATTTTTGCCTGACGACTGATCCAGCACCACCTGGTCGATGAGAATCCGGCCAGGCTCAGCGCGCGTGCAAAGCCGCGCCGCCAATTGGACGGACTTGCCGAATAGATCGCCATGTTCTTCGATGGGCTCGCCGGCGCTGACGCCCACGCGCACATACAGCGGGGCTTCTGAATGTTTTTGGTTGTAGGCAGCGAATGCCTTTTGAACCGCGACGGCGCACTCCACCGCGTCCGGCACGGACGAGAACGAAGCCATCAGTCCGTCGCCGGTGTGTTTGATTTCTCGTCCTCGACAGGTGTTGAGGCAATTGCGGATCAACGCGTTGTGCACATGAACTAGATGGAGCGCCTTCGCATCTCCGTAGAGCATCGTCATGCGGGTCGAATCTTTCAAATCCGTGAACATGATCGCACGGAAACCTGCATCGACGGCAACCCCGTCGGTTTTTTCAGCTGCGGCAGATGGCGGGTCCTTGATCCTGCCCAGAAACGCCTCGACCACGGCGGGATCTACCTCGAGCACTTCGTTGGGAATCAAACCGTGCGCTTCGTTGTGCGCGCGCTCGATGGTTTCCCGATTCGGCGCCTCAATCAGACAGAATGCGGTACAGCGCGTCTCATCGAACCAGTAGGTCAGAAATTTCACATCATATTTTTCCTGAAGCGCGAGATCCTTCTGGTGCGCATCCGCAACGGCGTGGCGAGTCGCTCCTTCAACGTAATGGCGATCCATGTAGACAGGCATATCTCTACTCGAATGCTGAAAACCGCGCTAAAACTTTAGGCAATCATATTGACATTCATCGATCAGTCAAGGATCCCTGTTCAGGAGTGAAGCCTTTGGTCCCGGCACAACTACTCCGTTTTTCTCATACTTGAGTTGCTTGGCACTGAAATTTGCCGGTTTTGCAACCGCTGAATCATTTTTTCAACAATAACGCGCGCCGTTTGCGGCATACCGTTTGCCTTTATTTTCATCGGGTGCTCGTCTTCAATGAAATACTCGCTGCTGTTCTCATTGGTGGTTTTGTTATTCGCTACATTGGGCTGCTCGCAGTTGGGCGGCGACTCGCAACCGCTCACGACTCGAGAAAAAGCGGCGGGCGTCGGGACGGTTGTCGGAGCGGGTGTCGGCGCGGGGATCGGCAGTGTATGGGGCTATGGCTTGACCGGTGGTGGAGCTGGCGCGGCGCTCGGCTTGATCACCGGCTTTTTGGTAGGTGACCATTTTCAGGAGCTGGAGAAGAAGCGCAGTGACCTGGACCGGCGCATCCAAGAAAGCGAGCGCGAATTGCAGCGCCTCTGCGACGAAGTGGAAAAACTGAAACACGAAGCGGACGAAGAACAATAACAGCCGAGTCCATCCTTTATCCCCTTTCTAATCTCACCGTTTCTTTTCAGCCTTGCGGCTGTTTTAGGATCTGCCGAAATCTGATCGTCGGGATCCATCTGACATTTTTTGAAGAGGCGAGTAGTAAAAGATGTTGTTCGCGAAGCTGTAGACCGTCTGTGCCTATTCTCGCATCGGGCCAATAACTCGCGTGATCATATGCCGCTATTCGATATGTATGTAATGGTGGACTGGTCTGGCAGCGATCGGCGCCGTGGCGGCAGGCAAGACTGCATCTGGATCGCACATGGGTCCGCTGAAGCCGCCGCGCCCGTCACCGTAAGTCCCCCATCGCGGACCGAAGCGGAACGGATTATCCACGCCGAGCCCCTGTCGGTTGTCGCGCGAAATAAAGGCCGCGTATTACTCTGTGCCGATTTTGGATATGGCTATCCCGCCGGCTTTGCGTCTCTGTTAGGGAGCGCCTCTTCCGCCGCGCTACCGCCCTGGCGTGTGGTTTGGCAATATCTGCGCAAGCACATTCAGGATGACATCGGAACAAAACCCGGCCAACAACCGAACAACCGCAGCAATCGCTTCGCAGTCGCTAACGAGATCAACGCCCAAGCATCGAGTCCCGCTTCGCGCGGTCCTTTTTGGTGTGTTTTCAAGCCCGGTGATCATATTTGCATCCCACAAAACAAGCCGCGGCAGCCGTTCGTCTCCGGTACGATACCCATCGCCGCGTTTCGAATCACTGATCGAAGAGCGAAGAGTGATACTCCGTTCCGTCTCTTCGGCACGGGCAGTGTCGGTAGCCAGGTCCTCACCGGAATTCCGCGTCTCGAAAATCTCCGCTCCGATCCACAGTTCGCCCTATGCTCAGCCGTTTGGCCTTTCGAAACCGGATGGGCGACGTCCGCCGGAAGCTGGCCCGATCCGAAACTCCGAGTCCTGCACGCCGAAATTTATCCGAGCGTCCGAGCGTCGCTTCCCGACACAATCAAAGATCGCGGCCAAGTGCGTGCAATGTGGCACTGGGCACGCGATCTCGACGCAACGAACTCACTGGTCAAGGAATTCGCGATCCCTGACGGCATAATGGTCGGATCAGCCGAGGATCACATCATCCAAAGTGAGGAGGGCTGGATTCTAGGGTGCTGACGTTAACTGGCAGTACAACCGACTG
>DATIEH010000145.1:0-7672 GCA_035455905.1 Binatia bacterium
ACTCGGCTCAATGATTCGCGAAGGTTTCTCAGCGTTTACTTTCCAGCTCTTCTTTGACTTCGCGCATCAATTTGAGATGCATCACTTTATCCGGGCTTACGTCCTCTTTAATCTTGAGCGGGAGCTTGACATCGAATTCCATCACGTTCTTGATTCCCTGCGCGGACGGAAGACCAGGAACTCCCTCTGGTAAAGCTTTCGCGAAACGCCGAATACCTTCGATGACGAGGGGCCGGCTGACATTGCCCATGGGGATTTTCTTTAAGGCGATATCGGCCGCTTCTTCGGGCTTATCGCGTATAAGCATCAGTGCGCGGGCCATGGCTCTCAGCCAGCGCTTGATGTCGTTCGGCCGCTCGGCAATGGCTTTGTCGGTCGCGACAAAACCTTGAAACGGATAGGGAAACAAATCTCCGATGAAAGCCAGGGTGCGGAGACCCTCTTTCTCGCCGAGAAGCGATTCGTCCGCATTGACCACCGCGGCGCTGAACGCGCCGGACTTCAAAGACAAGATCGTACTAGTGGTATTGCGCGACGGCATCGCGATGCGAGTAATGTCACGGCCGGAAACACCTTCGCGCTCGACCAGCATGGTGATCAAGGTGTCCTGGGTGTCGCCGATTGTGCCCACGGCAATTTTCTTGCCTTTGAGATCGGAAATTTTTCGAATCTCAGGTGCGGCAAGTAAATACCATGTCACTTTCTCAGTCTGAAACATGACCGCTTTGATAGGCGCGCCCCGGAGCGCTGCGCGCATGCCGCTACCGCCGGCGCCGCTGTAATCCATGTTACCGCTCACCAGAGCGGCTATTGCGGTGCTGCCCGGAATAACAATGGTTTGGTTTTCCAGGCTTTGGTCTCGAAAGAAGCCTTTCACTTCTGCGACAGGTATGCTCAGGTAGTTGAGGGTTGCACGCGGGACAACGGTTCTGACTTGTTCGGCCGGGGCAATGGCTGTTAAGCAGCACGCCGAGAGCCCGACCGAAATGACAATCGATTTCGCCAGTGTAAGCTTTATCGAGTTATGTGCTTGCATCGGGGCGATTCCCACCGCGATAAGCATATAAAGGCAAGACAAGGCTGCGTCAAGGACAGCAGCTGACCAAGCCTGTATAATACGGTCTGACGGGTTATTGAGTTTCGTTTCATAAACAGCAGGAGGGAAAATGTCGCTTGGCCGAGTGTTGGTGGAAGAGTTTCAAGCGGAAGTGCTCAAATGGCTCCGCGAGCGCGTAGATCTGGTCGTCGTCAATCCTTGGGTCGAGCCGCAGCGCTGGGAATTGGAAGTGGTCCGCGCCGACGCCGTGATCAGCCGCAAGGGAAAAATCACGCGGGAGCAAATGCAACGGAGCGGCGGACGATTAAAAATTATTGCCCGCACGGGTGTCGGCGTCGATCCCTCGCGGGTCGATTTGGAAGCCGCCAAAGAATTCAAGATTTGGGTGACCAATCAGCCCGGCAGCAACGCCGTTTCGGTGGCGGAACTGGTATTTGGCCAGATGATCGCGCTGGTGCGCCACACCCACGCGGCGAATCGGGCCGTGCGGGACAATCGCTGGAGCGATTACCTCAAATTCATCGGCACAGAGCTGGCGGGCAAGACGCTTGGGATCGTGGGCCTGGGCAATATCGGTATGCGGGTCGCTCTGCGCGGGCGCGCCTTCGAAATGGATTTGCTGGTTTGTGATCCCTATATTCCTGAGTCGCATGTGACCGCGATCGGCGGGCGATGGATCGATCTGGAAGAACTGCTCACAGAATCCGATTTCGTGACGATTCACTGTCCGCTCAATCGCGAAACCCGCGCCATGATTGGATCCAAGGAACTGGCGCTGATGAAAGATTCGGCCTATCTCATCAATGCGGCCCGGGGCGGGATCGTGGACGAAAACGCGCTCTGCGCAACCCTACAGGAGAAGAAAATCGCCGGAGCCGCCCTCGACGTCATTGCGGATGAGCCGCCAATCAAAAATCATTCGCTTATGAAGCTCGACAATGTTTTGTGGACGCCGCATTTGGGCGCGGTTACTTTCGAAGCCGCGGAGCGCGGCGAGTGGGGCGCGGCTCACGAGGTGGTACGGGTGCTCGAAAGTAAGCGGCCGAAAAACCCGGTCGTCGATGCAGACGAGGCCCGGTTGCTGCTGCCGGCGTAAGCGGTTCGATTGACGAGATCGTAGAGAGAGACTCGTGTGAATATTGACCGGAAACGCTATTTCAATGTTGCCTTGCCGATTTCAACCGTTCCGCTGCTGCGCAGCCGAACGACATTCACAGTGCCTGTGTATTCCGGCGATCCCGAATAGTGCGCGGGGATTTGCCCGTCGCCCACTTGGGTACACTGATTCCAATGTCCAAGAGCCACGTAGTCCGATGCGGTGGCAATCAGCTCTTCCCGGTGAATCAGCCAGGAGCCGATCAACCGATTGGGATCGCGCGCCTCGTCGACATAATGACCGTGGGCAGCCGCAAGCTGCCAGCGCGTAGTACGCGGGCGCGGGTTGGCCAAGGGAGACATGTCCGAATAATCAAAATGCGCATGGCCCCAGATCTCCAACTCAAACTCGTCGAATAATGCGGCTTTTTCGACGTTCAATCCGAGAATGGTAACGTTGGGAATCAAGCCTAGGCCGCCGCGACGGTAAACCGAATCCGGCGTTAGCGGGTCATGGTTCCCTGGAAGAATGACTACCGGGCGAGCATAATCTCGGAGCATATCCGCGGCGCGTTCGAGAAGCTCCAGCGGCTGGCGATGATTATCAAAGGAATCGCCCGCAAGTACGACAACATCGGCTGTCACTTCGGTGGCCGCGGATAAAACCCGCGGAAGTGCCGCAAGACGATCTTTATCGCTAAAGCTATCGTCTGTGCCGAGATGCAGATCAGAGCTATGAACGATGGTGACTTCCGGATGCGCAGGCATGGAGAAATTTCCAATGATGACCTTAAGAACCTAGCAAAAGCGTCCACAAAAGAAAAGGTGAGCAAAAAAAGACCCGGCTCGCTGGGCGACCCGGGTCCGAGATCACGTGGAGGAGTGGAATCTATGCGAGTTACTTAGCTTTGCTCTTGCTGTCGCTGGTTGCCTTGGTGTCGGATTTGCTTTTCGCGGGTTCCTTGCCTTCAATACTCGTGGCGGTCATCTTATATTTGATCATTACCCGATCGCCCTTCTTCACCTCACCGCTGGTTTTTGTGTCCTTATCGCGGGCGATTTCCCAGTTTTCATTGCCTTTCTTCACGATGATAGCATCGTCTTTGACGTCTACCACCGGCCCCGTGACTTGGTAATCTTTCGCTAGAGCGAAAGAGGCGCTCAAAAATAACACCGCCAAAATAAGCCCCAATTGACGCTTCATCGTTACCCCCTCGGTTGATAGGAATTCTTCAGGAAGAAAATGATACCTCCACGAAAACTCGATAGTTAGACGCTTGCGGCACAGGAGAAATTCACATGAGAAACAGAATTAAAAAACCTAAAATTAAAAGTAAACCGCAAGAAAGGCCGCGGCTGTAGTAGGAAACTGGCGCAAGCAAAACGGGGAGGGCCGTCTCACTCGCGCCAGTCTGTAACGGGGATCTACATTTTGTTGTCGGGCTTCTCTTTGGCTTTTTCGCTCTTGGTCGATTCGCCCTTTTCGCTCTTCGACTTTGCGCCCTTGGACTTTTCGGCCTTTTCGCCCTTCGTCTTTTCGCCTTTTTCCGCGGTCTTCTCGGTTTTTTCTGACTTTACTTTCTCGTCCTTCATGGCGTCTGCCGCGAAGGCCGCCGAGGAAAGAAACATGGAAGCGATCAATACACCCAGAAAACGTTTCATCAGTAATCCCCCTTGTGGATTGTTGTTGGTGTTTTTGAAACGAAAAACTATGTTGCCGCCCTCCGCTCGACAAAACTCCCGTTTTTCGTTCTGCGACTTGGACGCGCAATGCCGAGTTTTCATTCATGCGGCGCTGGGTTATATACAAACGACTGGTTTGCGCAAGCGATATTATTACCGAATGCCTTGGTAACTAGCCGATAAGTAAAGGAGTAACCCGATGTCAGAAGGTCTACCAATCGCTAAAGGGAGCGCTCTTCAGCTATTGCTGCCCGCGATGGCGAACCGTCATGGGCTGATCGCCGGAGCCACAGGCACTGGAAAAACCGTCACATTACGGGTTATCGCCGAGCATTTTAGCAATATCGGTGTGCCCGTGTTTATGGCTGACGTAAAAGGCGACCTTTCGGGGATTGCCCGCCCTGGCCAAGAGAATCCGAAGATCAAAGAACGATTGATACAGCTCGGCGTCGATAACTTTCAATTCGTGGGCTTCCCGACCGTATTTTGGGATGTTTACGGACAACAAGGCCATCCGGTGCGGACGACAGTTTCCGATATGGGACCGTTGCTGCTCTCTCGGTTGCTAAACTTGAACGAGATCCAGAGCGGAGTGTTACAGCTGGTATTCAAAATTGCCGACGACAACGGACTTCTGTTGCTCGACCTTAAGGATCTTCGCGCCATGCTTCAAAACGTCGGCGATAACGCTGCACGATTCAAAACGCAATACGGGAATATTTCTGCTGCCAGCATCGGCGCGATTCAGCGCGGGCTGGTGGCGCTCGATGAGCAAGGCGGCGAAAAGTTTTTCGGCGAGCCGGCGCTCGATCTCGATGACCTTTTGCAAACCGATGCCACAGGCCGTGGCATGGTCAATATCCTCGTCGCTGATCAACTGATCAATGCGCCGATGACCTACGCCACTTTTTTGCTGTGGTTGCTTTCGGAGTTGTTCGAGCGTCTTGCCGAAGTCGGCGATCCGGAAAAACCCAAGCTGGTGTTTTTCTTCGACGAGGCGCATCTGCTTTTCAATGACGCTCCCCGCGTGTTGATGGAAAAAATCGAGCAGGTGATCCGCTTGGTGCGCTCGAAAGGCGTCGGTGTTTATTTCGTCACGCAGAACCCATTGGATGTGCCGGACATTGTGCTCGGCCAGCTCGGCAATCGCGTCCAGCACGCGTTGCGAGCATTCACACCGCGTGATCAAAAAGCAGTCAAAGCCGCCGCCCAAACATTTCGCCCGAACAAAAGAATCGACGTGGAAAAGGCGATCACGGAACTTGGCGTGGGTGAGGCCCTGGTTTCTTTTCTCGATGAAAAAGGTCAACCGAATCCGGTCGATCGCGCACTGGTATTTCCGCCCCAAAGCCAGCTGCCGCCGCTGGCGGGCGCGGAGCGTGAACAGGCGATCACACAGTCGACCCTTTATGGCCATTACGAGAAAATTGTCGACCGCGAATCTGCATATGAGATGCTCAAGATGCGGGCACCGCAAGCTGGAGCAGAGCAAGCGGGTTCTCAAACCGGCGCGAGCTGGCAATCCGAGGCCGGGTCTCTCTTAGAAGCCGCTGGCAAAAGCGCCGTCCGCGCGATGGGCACTCAGCTGGGTCGAGAAATTATTCGTGGCGTGCTTGGATCTATTTTCGGCAGCACGAGTACGAGAAAGAAGCGGTAAAGTTTACGGCCGTTCATCCGGCATGGCGGCATAAATCATTTCGCCGCGTATCGCATAGACCGGCGTGATCGCCTGATGCGCGGGGATCGTTCCCTTCTGTGAATCGACGGCTTTCCAGTCACGCTCTTCGACTTTTAAAACTGAAAGCTCTGCCGGGTGGTCAATCTCCGCCGTGCCGAGCTTCCCGGCGCGACCCAGAAGCTTTGCCGCATTGATCGTCGCCATCTCGATCACCTGATTCAAAGAAAAACCGAGAGCCATCAATTTGGCCATGGTAGTGGGCAGGTCGTAAACGGGACCGGCGCGGTTGCCGCGATGACCGTCTGTCGAAACACCGTCCGGATGCAGCCCTTGATCGAGCACTTTGCGCGCGACATCAAAGTTTAGATTGTGCAGACCATGGCCGACGTCCATGAGCACGCCCGATGCCTTCGCGTCGCGCACCTGCGGCCAGAGCTTGCCGTTGCCGTCAAGCAACCCACCGGGATGGACGGTAAACATGTGGGTGACAATATCACCGGCGCGCAGATACTTCAGGACATCGCCGACGTGCACGGGTTCCGTGTCTTTGGTCCAACTCTCGCCGATGTGAACCAGCAGCGGCAACTTGAGCGCGTCGCCGAGTTTGCGCGCTCGCTCCAACGGCTTTAGTCCCTGCGCGCCGAGCGCTCCGCCCGTAGCCATGATTTTAATCCCGACAATGATGTCGCGATTCGCTTCCACCGCTTGCTCGATTCTCGCTTCATCGATTAGGCGCGGATCGGCAAGAATGCTGTAGCCGGGACCGCTAACGCCGCCAAGGGTGGAAAGATTGATATAATTCAGCACGCGCGTCTTGGCGTTATCCGTCACGTAATTGCGAAAGACATTGAGCAGAGTGTGGCCGGCGCTGCCGGCATCGACAACGGTGGTGACTCCCGAGCCCACTCCGAAAATGTCCGGATCAACGCCGAAAGCCCCAAGGCCTTTCATGAGATGGAGATGAACATCGATCAATCCGGGGGTGACGATATGGCCTTTGACGTCGATCACCGCTGCACCGTCGATAGCGAGGTCAACGCCGATCGCGTCGATCTTCCCATCGCGGACGCGGATATCGAGTATGCCATCCCTGCCAGCCGCGGGATCGATAACGCGGCCACTTTGAAGAACGAATTGGGACAGTTGGCGAATCATCGTTGTCTCATTCCGGCACTTTCCCAGCAATCGCGTTCCGAAGACTGTCATCCCCGCATCTATTTAGCGGGAATCCAGGGGGCTCGGAATTCCTGGTTGCATCGTTCGTTTTCCGTGCGGCTACGGCGCAAGTAGCTTTCGATTCACGTCGTGTAGTAGGCGTTTTCTTTAATGTAACCTTCGTTCAGATCGCATCCCCAGACGCGCGCCGAGGCTTTTCCCAGTCCCAATTCCACCGTGATTATCACTTCGGATTGGCCAAGGTAATTTCTGAGCGCCTCGAGATCGCATGCGACCGGTGAGCCTTTTTTGAATACCACGGTTGCGCCGAAGCGAATGGTCACTCTCCTTGGTTCGATGCTTGGATCGAAAGATTTTCCCACCGCCGCAATGACACGACCCCAATTGGGATCGCAGCCATAAACTGCGGTCTTCACCAACGGCGAATTAACCACGCATTTGGCCACACGTTTTGCCTGTACATCGCTTTTGGCGCGGCTGACATCGACGGTAATCAGTTTGGTCGCGCCTTCGCCGCCGCGCGCGATTTCTCTGGTCAAATATTCACAGACGTCGAGCAGAGCTTTTTCGAATGCTCCGAGTTTTACACTGCCGGCGAGTCCGTTGGCCATCAGCACGACGGTGTCGCTCGTGCTCGTATCGGTATCGATGCTCACGCAGTTGAACGTGCGATCGACCACCCGCTTTAGCATTGGGCGCAGCCCCGGCTTGGGTAATTCGGCATCGGTCATCAAATACACGAGCATCGTCGCCATGTTCGGCTCGATCATGCCGGCGCCTTTAGCGATGCCCGCAATGATCGCTCGGCCGACACGACACGAATAGTATTTGGGTGATGTATCCGTGGTCATGATCGCTTCCGCGGCGAGTTTGAGATTGTCGGGCTTAAGCTCGCTGCGAATGCCTTTCAACCCAGCGCGGATTTTCTCCATCGGCAGCGGCCGGCCAATCACCCCCGTCGAAAAGGGCAGCACTTCGTAAGG
>DATIEH010000146.1:0-13889 GCA_035455905.1 Binatia bacterium
CCTCGACGAGGTTCAAGGAGAAGATTTAAAACGATCCCTTGCTATTTGAGGCCGAACTGTTCTTCCGCCAGCGCGCAAATTTGCTGGCCGATGGCGAGGGAGGCTGTCGCACCCGGGGACGGCGCGTTGAGCACGTGGATCGCGTTGTGGCTCTGTTCGATGACAAAATCGTCGATCAGCGCGCCGCTCGCCGAAACGGCTTGCGCGCGGACACCGGCGCCGCCCGGAATGAGATCGCTCTCGCGGACCTCGGGAAGGAGCTTCTGCAGAGCACGGACAAACGCCGCCTTGCTGAGCGAACGATAGAGCTCGCCAAATCCGGTCTGCCAGTATTTTCCGCTCATTCTCCAGAAGCCCGCAAATGAAATCGTGCGCCAAAGGTCGCGCAAATTGATATCGGTGTGGCGATAACCCTCGCGCGCGTAGGCGAACACGGCATTGGGCCCAGCTTCGACACCGCCTCTGGCCATCCGGGTAAAATGAACGCCCAGGAACGGAAACGTCGGATCGGGCACCGGATAGATCAAGTTACGCACAAGAAATTGTCTTTCCGCGGCCAGTTTGTAGTATTCGCCGCGAAACGGAATGATCCGGTGTTCGGGCGCCGCGGATTGCCTCCGGTCGCGAGACATCCGCGCAACCAAATCCGACTGCAAACCGCAGCAATTGATGACGTGTTTGGTACGATAGTCGCCGCCGGTTGTCTGCAGAACAATTTCAGCGGGTCGATCGAGAATGCCGACGACCTTTTGGGATAAACGAATGTCGCCGCCGGCGTCGCGCACTTTATCGGCATAGGCCGCAGCCACTTTTTTGTAGTCGACGATTCCGGTCTGAGGAACGTAAAGACCTTTGATGCCGATGGCATGCGGCTCGAGCTCCTTCAGTCGCTCGGGCTCGATGATCTCCAGGCCTTCGAGACCGTTGGCGAGACCGCGGCGATGCAGCTCGTCCAAGCGCGGCAATTCTTCCCGGGTGGTGGCGACGACGACCTTGCCGCAAATTTCGTAAGGGATGCCATTCTCATCGCAAAATGCCATCAGTTCTTTGCGACCGGCGACGCAGGAGCGCGCTTTCAGTGAACCGGGGCGATAGTACAATCCCGAATGAATGACGCCGCTATTGTTGCCGGTCTGATGGCGCGCGAGCTCGGCTTCTTTTTCAAGCAGGAGCAGTCGTAGGCCGGGATGGGCGCGACCGATTTTCAGAGCCGTGGCGAGCCCGATGATTCCGCCGCCGACGATTGTCAGGTCGTACTGGGAGGCCATAATCGAATGGGCTCGTTCAAATCGCTCAAGCCGCGGCGGACTAAATGTGCAGCAATAGGCGGGAATTTTTCTCCGTCAAAGATCTAACGTGTTGCGGGTTGTTTTGCGCGTCAATCGCCAAGAAACCCTTGCTTAACGGACCGAGACCGCCGCAGTAATCCGAGCCGAACACAATATTGTGCTCACCCATTTTATGAATCAAAAAGGCGAGAGTCGGCGCGTCAGAGCTCGCGCAGTCGATGAAGAAATGCTCGAGAAAAATATCCGAGTATTTTTGTTCGCCTTGGGGGCCTTTGTGTTTCCAAAAAAAACGGTGCAATAACAGCGGCAAGCCACCACCGGAGCTACGAATGACGATGCGCAGGTTTGGGTAGCGATCGAATAAGCCGCTCGCAATCATCCGTAAACAGCATTCAGCGACCTCGCCGTCCGAAAGGACGGCATAAGCAACGCCGGCGCCGCCATCTTCGAGACGTTTTAGGGACGGGCTTTGGGCGGTTCCGGCGCCGTGCAAAAAGATCGGCAGATCGAGCTCGGCGATCTTGGCAAAAATAGGGTCCATTGCCGGCGTATCGACGAGCATCTCGCCGTCCACATGGGGATAGAGCAAAACGGCGCGAAAATTCTTTTGCGCAGTGCGCTCGATTTCCTCGACGGATGCGTCGATGTTCTTGAGCGAAAGCGCGGTGATGCCGGCCAGCCGATCTTTATACGGCGCAATCCGTTCCGCCAGGATATTGTTGGACTGGCGCACGACTTCCAGCGCCTGCTCGGGCGGCAATTGATCCGCATAAACACCCGCCCCTTGGCAGATCAGCTGTAGATCGAGGCCTACTTCGTCCATCTCTTTGATGCGTTTCGTTAAATCAGGAGAATCGTAAGCGTCGATGTGCGGCCGTTTCCCGGTAAGCTCACGAATTCGCTCGGCGACTTCGGGCGCGGTATGATGCGCATGCCAGTCAATCATCTTTGCCATAGCTCATCTCCTTCGAATTATTCCTCGCATACTGCGGGCATAAATGCGAGTCAAGGTCGCCGGATGCGCCTCTCCCCACGATGCCGCAGGTAGACTGGCCAGGCGCGCCGTTTGACCGCAACGAGTCCTGCTGCAACTATTGCTTTTTCGGTACGTCAAAATCCGCCTTGTTTTTCAAACGGCGGACCAGCTCTTCGTAGGATTCGTGCGCGATTACGCGGGTGAACTGAGATCTGTAGTTGTTGACCAAGCTGATGTTCTCGGCGACGACGTCATAGACTTTCCACTCATTGCTGACCAAATGGGCTTTGTAATTGATCGAGTATTCTTCGCCCTTGCTCGTGAGAATCTTACTGTTCACATCGGCAAAACTGCCATCGATGCGCTCGTTGGTATAGACGATTTTTTCATCGGTGTAGGACTCGATAATACCGGCATACGCGTGTTCGAGGACTTGGGTAAATAGTCGCACGAATTCTTCCTGTTCCTGAGGTGTACGCCGGCGCCAGTTCGCGCCCAGGGCCCGGCGCGCCATCTCGGTGAAGTCGAAGCGAGCGAACAATATCTTTCTGAGTTGATCGCGGCGTTCGCTCATCTTGGCCGGCGGTTTGAGCTCGGGATCCTTCAGGACCACCAGGGCTTTTTCGACCGTGGCTTTGATTTGCTCCGTCGGCACTCCCGCGACAGCGCTACGCGAAACGGGGGACAGCGCGGCCGTTAGCAGCAAAACGATGAAAATCTTCAGTATCCAGTTATTTTTGCGCATCATCTTTTTTTTCACCTTTGGACGTCACGTCGCCACCGACGATCTTCCCGATCAAATCTGGAATGTCTGGCGGTGACTCGGTTTCCCTGATTCTCCCTCCAGGTGGAATGGTTTTGTCCGACGCTCCAGGACTGATGAGCACAAATTTATCGCCGATCAGGCCGCGCGCGCGTACCGAAGCGATCACATCATCCTGCAATTTGACCTGATCGTTCAGTCGGAGAGTCAGACGGGCACGATCGTCTTCCGACAGCCCAACGGAGTCTACGCGACCGATCCTCACGCCTGCGATTTCCACGGGATCTCCGACTTTGAGACCGGCAACTGAGGGGAAATCCGCCGTCACAGTATAACCCGCTGCGCCAAAAACTTCGAGCTTTCCGAGCTTGATTGCAAGATAGCCGAGGCAGGCGAGGCCCACCGCGACGAACAAGCCGACAATCATTTCGCTGCGCGTATAATTCACGGATCGGACTCCTAAAGGACGCTGATCGGTCCTTGGGTTTCGCCATGCAAAAACTGTTTGACCATTGGATTTGTCGAGGCGGTGAATTCCTCGGTTGTGCCGGATTCGATAATGACGCCATTGGCGAGCATGGCAACGCGATCGGAAAACTTGAACACCTCCGGGATATCGTGGCTGACAATCACGCCGGTGAACTTGAACTTATCGTGCATCCGTCGAATCAGCTCATGAATGCTCTTTCCAAGCAGCGGGTCCAACCCAGTGGTCGGTTCGTCGAACAGCATAATTTCCGGTTGGGTTACGAGAGCGCGCGCGAGTCCGGCGCGTTTTTTCATCCCGCCGCTCACTTCCGCAGGAAACTTGTAGCCCATTCCGGCGAGGCCGACTTGCGCCAGGCTGTCGTTGGCTCTCTTTTCGATGTCACTTTCGTTGAGCTTGGTTTTCTCGCGTAAGGGAAATGCCACGTTATCATAGATGGTCATCGAATCGAGCAGGGCCGCGCTTTGAAAGAGCATGCCGAATTTTTGCCTGACTTTGTTCAACGCGCTTTGCCCGAGCTTGGTGATGTCGCGGCCGTCGACCAGAACACCGCCGCGATCGGGAAGCAGAAGCGCGTTCAGGTGTTTTAGCAGAACAGTCTTCCCCGATCCGCTGCCGCCGATGATCGTGGTAATCTTTCCGGTTTCAAATTCGACGTTGATTCCCCTGAGTACCTCTTGACGGCCGAAGGTCTTGTGCAGATCGACGACGCGAATCATGATTACAACATGACCGACGTCATAATGTAATTCCAAACTAGAATCATTACGAAGCAAAGCACGACGGATTCAGTGGTCGCTTGGCCGACACCGGTTGCCATGGGCGGCGCGTTAAAACCTTTGTAACAGCAGATCCAGGTAATGATTAGGCCAAAGCTCACGGATTTCAAAAAGCCGCTAAAAACATCCTTGAACACCACGCTCTGCTCCATTCCCGCGAAGTAACTCCCCGAGCTAACGCCGAGTAGCTCGACGCCGACCAGGTAAGCACCATAAATCGCCACCACGTCGAAAATCGCGGTCAACAATGGCATGGAAATCAACCCGGCGATAATACGCGGCGATATCAGATATTGGATCGGATTGATGGCCATCGAATATAGCGCGTCGATTTGCTCCGTGACTTTCATGCTGCCGATTTCCGCTGCCATGGCCGAGCCGGTTCTGCCGGTTACCATGAAGGCGGAGAGCACCGGGCCAAGCTCGCGCAGAATGCCAAGCGCAACCGCTGAACCGAGAAAATTTTCGGCGTTGAATTTTCTCAAGCTGTAATAGCCTTGAAGACCCATGACCATGCCGGTAAAAACTCCTGAAAGGATGACCACCGAAAGCGATTCGACGCCGATCGTGCGCAGATGATGGACGATCAGGCGTAGTCGCGTCGGCGGCCGAAACACCCAGGCGAATGCCGAAAGCAGAAACAAAAAAACTCTTCCCATTCCGGCCGTGCTCTGGATCGCGTAACGGCCGGTTTGGCCGATTAGGGAAAGCATAATTGCGAGAAATTCGTGTGCTATTAGACTCAGGCTATTACAGAATAGTTCGCACGTTTTCAAGAATAACAATCATTAATCAACGATTTATTGTGCGATTGCGGCTGTGCTGCTTCCGGGCTGCCTCGCTGTGAGCGATTATGATTCCATCCGACGAGAGCTTGGATGCGTTTTTTGGTGGGCGGATCACGCTCTATCAGAGCCGCACGGGTTATCGCTTTTCGCTGGATGCTTTGCTGCTGGCGCATTTTGTCACGGTAAAAACCGGCGCGCGAATTATCGATTTGGGAACTGGCAACGGCGTTATTCCGCTGGCGCTCGCGTCCCTCTATCCCTCCATCGAAGTGACCGGCGTCGAGTTGCAGCCGAGAATGGTCGAGCGAGCGCGCCGCAATATTGCCCAGAACGAGCTTCAAAGCCGAATCCAAATTGTTCACGGCGACGTGCGAAATCCAAACCAGATCGCCGGCGGCGGCAGTTTTGACGGCGCCGTCTGCAATCCGCCCTATCGAAAATCCACGAGCGGGCGGTTGAGCGTGAATCACGAACGGCAGATGGCGCGTCACGAAATCGCCGGTGCATTGGATGAGTTTGTTCGTGCCGGAGCGTTCCTGTTGCGGGCCAAAGGTTCACTGGCAATGGTTTATCCCGCTGTGCGCGGCGTGGATCTGTTAACCGCGATGCGCCACGCGGGTGTCGAGCCCAAGCGCTTGCGCATCGTGCATTCCTTTCGCGGCGCGAAAGCTTCACTGGTGCTAGTCGAAGCGATCAAAGGCGGGCGCAGCGGTCTCGGGGTACTGCCGCCGCTCATCGTTTACCGAGCCGATAAAACCTACAGCGATGAAGTCGCAGCGATGATTGCCGGCGCGCGGGCGCCGTTGCGCCGCGCTCAAAGCGCCGCTGCATCAGAGAAGCGAATCACTTAGGCCTTGGCTCTGCGACGCGCGAAGCTTTTGACGAGCTTTTGAAATGCCGCGCGGATTTCCGGATCCTCGATGGAGCGAAGGAACTCTTCGTTGATCGGAACGGCTGGAACGTCGGCGGCTTCACTCCGCTTCTCGGCTGAAGCATCAGTCGTGGGCTCTACTCTCCCGACCATGAAAAAAATGTTTTTTACGACATCGCCGGGGAGCCGGTGATTGAGCTTCTCGGCAATCATCTCTTTCATGAACTGAAGCTCCTGCATCCACACCGGACTCGATACTTTGACGAAGAGCGTGCCGTTGCGAATTTTTTCCGGCTGCGCATTGCGCGCAATGGCTTCGCCGACGACATCGCGCCAGATGGGCCAAACGCCGTATTCATCGAGCCTTCTGGAGAGATCAAGCCGGCTGAGCGATTTGTCCAAAACCTCGCCAATGACGTCTATGGATGGCGGCTTTTTCGTCCCGGATGCCACGGCGCGACATTAGCAGAAGTAAATCGTCGAAACCAGCCGCAAATTGACCGCTTCAGACCGTGCGCAAATCTCTAAACTCGGCGAAAAATCAGGACAAAAATCGGTTAGAAAAATTTATATTGACAAACTGAGCGTTTGTTTCTAAAAGTACAAAATCTAGTGTCCGTCTGACTCAAGCACACAATATATTGCGCGGAAGGGAGAAGCGAAAATGGCTATTGGCACGTCGCAAGCGGCCGAGGTAGAGGCTTCCAAAGGTAACTCCGGAGCAAAGACCGGGCTCAAAATAACTCGGTATTTTACTCGCCCGGAGACTCATACTTATGACGAGATCGAATGGGAGTTACGGAACGCGTCGATCACCAATGAAAAGGGTAAGGTGGTTTTTGAACAGACCAACGTGGAGATCCCCAAATCGTGGTCGCTCATGGCGACCCAAGTGGTGGTTTCGAAGTATTTTCGCGGACCCCTTGGCACACCGCAGCGGGAGCATAGTGTGCGTCAGATGATCAGCCGCGTGGTCGATACCATTACCGCGTGGGGTCGCAAGGATGGCTATTTCGCTAGCGAGGACGACGCTCAGGCCTTTGCCGATGAGCTAACTCACATTCTGGTGCACCAAAAAGCCTGCTTTAACAGCCCAGTATGGTTCAACTGCGGGATCGAGGAGAAGCCCCAGTGCTCGGCTTGTTTTATTCTCGCGGTGGAAGACACCATGGATTCCATTCTCGATTGGTATCGGAAAGAAGGAGTCATCTTCAAAGGCGGCTCCGGTTCCGGTGTCAATCTGTCAAAGATTCGCTCATCGAAAGAACAGCTTGCCGGGGGTGGCACGGCATCGGGTCCGGTCTCTTTCATGAAAGCGGCGGATGCTTCGGCGGGTGTCATCAAGTCGGGCGGCAAGACTCGGCGCGCGGCAAAAATGGTGGTGCTGAACGTCGATCATCCGGACATCGAGGAATTTATCAAGTGCAAAGTGGAAGAGGAAAAGAAGGCGTGGGCGCTGATCGAGGCCGGCTACGATTCGAGCCTCGATGGCCCGGCGTACGGCAGCGTGTTCTTTCAAAATGCGAACAATTCAGTGCGGGTCACCGACGACTTCATGCGCGCTGTGCAAGAAGATCGAGAGTGGCAAACCAAGTATGTGAAAAACGATCAGCCGTGCGATACGTACAAAGCGCGCGATCTCTTGCGCATGATCGCCGAGAGCACCTATTTCTGCGGCGATCCCGGCATGCAATACGATACGACGATCAACGATTGGCACACCTGCTCGAACACCGCACGAATCAATGCATCCAATCCGTGCTCGGAATACATGCACCTGGACAACTCAGCATGCAATCTGGCATCGCTCAATTTGCTCAAGTACCTGCGCGAGGACGGCGTCTTCGACACGGAGGCTTTCCGGCGCGCGGTCGATATTGTGATCTTGGCGCAGGATATTTTGGTCGACAACTCGTCATATCCGACCGCTGAGATCACCGCGAACGCTCATGCCTTTCGCGAGCTCGGCCTCGGTTATGCGAATCTAGGGGCTCTGTTGATGTCGCTCGGTCTACCTTACGATTCGGATGCCGGACGGGCTTACGCCGCCGCCGTCACCGCGTTGATGTCGGGCGAGGGCTATTTGCAATCGAGCCGAGTCGCGGCGGCAACCGGCACGTTCGATGGCTACGCGCTCAACCGCCAGCCTATGCTGCGCGTGCTCAACAAACACCGATCTCAGGCGTATAAGATCTCGACCTCGCACGTGCCGCTCGATCTTTTGACCGCCGCCCGCGAAGCCTGGGATCAAACCTGCGGCGAAGCGGAGAAATATGGCGTCAAAAATTCTCAAATCTCGGTGCTGGCGCCGACGGGGACCATCGCATTCATGATGGATTGCGATACCACCGGCGTCGAGCCCGATATCGCCTTGATCAAATACAAAAAGCTGGTGGGCGGCGGGCTGTTGAAGATCGTCAACAACACGGTGCCGCGGGCGCTCAAGCGCCTGGGCTACGATATCAAAGAGATTCAAGACATTGTCGAATACATCGAAGAGCATGAGACCATCGAAGGCGCGCCGCACCTCAAGGACGATGACCTGCCGGTGTTCGATTGCGCCTTCAAGCCGGTGAACGGCATGCGCTCGATCCAATACATGGGGCACGTGAAGATGATGGGCGCGGTGCAGCCGTTCATCTCGGGCGCGATCTCAAAGACCATCAACATGCCCACTGACGCAACGGTGGAAGACATCATGCACGCCTACATGGAATCGTGGCGCCTCGGGCTGAAAGCGGTGGCTATTTATCGCGATGGCTCCAAGCGCACGCAGCCGCTGAACACCGCGAAAGACAGCGAAGAAAAAAAGGCCGCGGCGATAGAAAGTAAGGAAGCGCGGCCGTTCCGGCGCCGGCTATCCGATGAGCGCCCCTCGATCACGCACAAGTTCGATATCGCCGGCCACGAAGGCTACATCACGGTGGGCAAATATGAAGATGGCCAGCCCGGCGAGATCTTTATTCGGATGTCGAAGGAGGGCTCGACCATTTCCGGATTGATGGACTCTTTCGCCACCGCGATTTCGATGGCGTTGCAATATGGGGTGCCGCTGCAAGTGCTCGTCGACAAATTTACCCACACCCGGTTCGAGCCCTCCGGTTTCACCAAGAATCCGGACATTCCAATGGCCAAATCGATCATGGATTATATTTTCCGCTGGCTTGCCAGTAAGTTTCTCGATGGCGCTGCGCAGCAGGATGCCGGCATCATTCAGCGCGACGGCGTCGCAGAACCGCAGGAGAAAAAAGTAGTATCGATCGCTTCCCATGCGCCCCGCGGCGGCGCGCCGGTGGCAACCATCAGCAGCGTGACGAGTCTGTACCAGCAAGACGCGCCGCCTTGCCCGGACTGCGGTGCGATCATGATCCGCAGCGGCGCATGCTATAAGTGCATGAACTGCGGCGCCGTGAGCGGCTGTTCATAAGCTAGGGACACGATGATGCAACGGGCTGGTACAACTTACCAACCCGTTCCAATCTGAAAGAATCGTTTCCACCTGATGGTCGGTGAAAACTTTTTACCGACCGAACGCGCCAAATTGACTCTCTGCTCCAAGCAATCTGCTGCTTGCGTAAATCGCGAAGACGGACGAAAATATTCGCTGAACGGTAAACGTCATGCTGCAACAAACCATTACTTTGATTCTCGCCGTGGCGGGAGTGCTGGCAGCCGCGGGCTGTTTATGGGCGTCCTGGAATGCGCACCGAGCGGCGCTGACTGCGCAAGAGGTGGCAAAACACGCTGAAAACATAGAGCGTCGCGGACTGCTGCGAGAATTAATGGTTACGGCTCATCGCGTGATTGCGGAATCATCGCAGATGGGACTGCTGGTGCAAGATTTAAAAGCCGAGTACCGGGTGCTGGCGTCCTTTTCCGGACAAACGGGCGGCTCCAGAGAAAGGCTTCTAATTCAACGGGCTGAATCGACGCAAAAGGAGCTTTCCTCGTTGCGCGATGAAGCGCAAAACTTGGTCGAACAGCGAACCCAACTTTTCAATGCTTCGGAGGAGGAGTTGACCCAAGCGCTCCTAAAGTTCGACGGCTTCCTCGTGCAGGTGCTGAGAATCAAAGACACGGTTGAAAGGGAGATCGCGGCCGTGGCGGGCGATAATAGATTGCATCGCGGCCGGCACCTCAAAGCGCTGAGTGTTTCCAGATAACTGCGGTCTGCTCAAACTCGGTAGCGCGGCGCGATTATTTTTTTTCGAGATGAAGCACGCCCTTCTGCGTGTCGATGTCCATTCGAAAGTTGCTCAAAAAATTGAGCCCCAATAATCCCGCGACTTCGGGATCGGGCACTGCGTCGTGAACCGCAGCCGGCAGGTTACGGATTTCCATGCCGCCCACCGCAATGGACTCCAAACTCGTTACTGGCGCTTGGATCAAGCCATTGGCGGTTTGGAAGGGAAGCGTCTTGGGATTGGCACCGACGTCGATGGAGAGATCGCGCGCCAGAGCGTTGGAAATGAGGGTATAGCTCGCCCCCGTATCGACGACAAACTTCGCCGAGCGTTTGTTGTTCAGGGTCGCTTGAATGACGACCACCTGGCCATGTCTCTCAATCGGAACCGAGGCCCTTCGCTGCGGTTCCTTTACCTGGTTCTCAGGAGGCCGCGGTGCTTCTTGTACCTGAGTCCGGCCCGCGTTGCCGCGCTGCGCCGGTGGAACGTTGTGTAGATTGTCGGTGATGTGGAGGACACCGGTTTCATCGATCCAGCGAAAGTACTCGGCCGCCCCAAGCTGCGCGGTGCCGTAGCATAACGAGCAGACGATGACAAGCATGCAAAGACGGCGTTTCACGACCGCAATCTAGCACGTTTGGGCAAGCGGAGGAACTCAGAACATCGGGAAAGATGTCGCGCTTTTTCGAGATAACACACCCTCTTTAAATGGTCTCGAAGTCTCGGTCAGTCGATGCTGAGTCAAAGAAAACTGCGGTCTGCGCATCCTTTACAACGCCAAATCGTTGTGTTAGTTGTGCTGTAAACAAAAGGAAGGAAAGAGACAGAGCGGAGAATATGGGAATTGCTGAACCGCAAAAGCAGCAAACAGTTGAGCAGTTCAGAGTTCATCAGACGGACACCGGCTCTCCGGAAGTGCAGGTTGCGCTTCTAAGCCAGCGGATCGAGCATCTCACCGAACACTTCAAAGTTCATGTGAAAGATCACCACTCACGCCGTGGACTTCTCAAGTTAGTAGGACAGAGGAGAAGGCTGCTGGATTATCTTCGGAATTCGGATTTTGACAGATACCAAAAACTCATTCAGCGGCTCGGAATACGCAAGTAGCGATTCCCAGCAGGCTCGCCCTCCGTTTCACCTCCGTCCCACGCGTCTCCTCGGTATTGTTCTATGGTAAAGAAAGTTGAATTGGATTTTCATGGCCGACCCTTATCTATCGAGGTTGGCCGATTGGCGAAGCAAGCAGACGGCGCAGCGCTAGTGCGCTACGGCGAAACTGTCGTGTTGGTGACGGCGGTCGCCGCTAGAGATCTCAGGCTCGATACTGATTTTTTCCCGCTCACGGTCGATTATCTGGAAAAAACCTTCGCCGCCGGCAAGATCCCCGGTGGTTTTTTCAAGCGCGAAGGCCGGCCATCGGAGAAGGAGATTTTGACCTGCCGGCTGATCGACCGCTCCATTCGTCCGCTATTTTCCGAAGGCTTGCGTTGCGAAACACAAGTGATCGCCACGGTGCTCTCCGCAGACAGAGAGAACGATCCCGACGTGGTTGCGATGCTGGGAACGTCCATCGCTTTGCATGTCTCCGACATTCCCTTCAACGGCCCGCTCGCTGGGGTGCGCATTGGCCGCGTGGGTGGCAAATGGGTAATGAACCCGACGCAAGCCCAACTCGACGAAAGCGACCTCGATATTTTTCTTTCCGGTAGTCGCGACGCCATTATGATGGTCGAAGGCGGAGCGCAAATCGTTCCCGAAGATGAGATCCTCGAAGCGCTGTTCGCCGGTCATGAGGCGATTCAACCGCTGCTGCAAATTCAGGAGGAGATTCGTCAGGCGGTGGGCAAGCCCAAGCGAGAAGTGCCGCTCGCTCACATCGACGACGCGATCTCGCGTCGGATTGAAGAGTTGGCCCTCGCCAAGCTCAGACAGGCTCTCGAGATTCCGGAGAAGCTGGAGCGCTACAAACGGGTCAGCGAAGTTAAGAGCGAAGTCGTGCCGCAGGCGTTGGGCGAGTTTCCGGAGAAACAGAAGGACATCAAAGGGGCTTTTGAAGAGCTCAAGCGCAACGTGTTTCGCGGCTTGGTGATTCAAAAAGAGCGGCGCATCGACGGACGCGGACTGAAGGATATCCGGCCGATTACCTGCGAGGTCGAGGTCCTGCCGCGCACCCATGGTTCGGCGCTGTTTACCCGCGGTGAAACCCAAGCGCTGGTCGTGACCACGTTGGGGACGACTTCGGATGAGCAGCGCGTCGACGCGCTGATCGGCGAGCACTTCAAAAAATTCATGCTGCACTATAATTTTCCGCCGTTCAGCGTCGGCGAGGTCAAGTTCCTGCGCGGTCCGGGACGGCGTGAAATCGGCCACGGCAATCTTGCCGAGCGCGCCCTGGTGCCGGTGTTGCCGGCGGAAGACGGGTTCCCCTACACGATCCGAATCGTCTCGGAGATTCTCGAGTCGAACGGCTCGACGTCCATGGCGACGGTTTGCGGCGGTTCGCTCTCGTTGATGGACGCCGGCGTGCCGGTGTCCGCGCCGGTGGCGGGTATCGCAATGGGGCTGATCAAAGAAGGCGAGCATGTGCGCGTGCTATCCGACATTCTCGGCGACGAGGACCATTTGGGCGACATGGACTTCAAAGTCGCCGGCACAGCGAGCGGTGTCACTTCGCTGCAAATGGACATCAAGATCAGCGGCGTCAATCGTGACATCATGCGCAAGGCGCTGCATCAGGCGAAGGAAGGGCGACTCCATATCCTCGGCGTCATGAACGAGACTTTACCCGCAGCGCGCACCAATGTCTCCGGCCATGCGCCGCGGATCATCACGCTGAGAGTCAGACCGGAAAAGATTCGCGAGATTATCGGCCCGGGAGGGAAGGTGATTCGCGGTATCATCGAAGCGACCGGAGTGAAAATGGACGTGGAAGACGACGGCACGGTGACGATTGCTTCCGTCGACGAGGCGGCGTCACAGAAGGCGATCGAGATGGTGCAACGGATTGCCGCAGAAGCCGAAGTCGGGAAAATTTATAAAGGCACGGTGCGGAAAATTGTGGAATTCGGTGCCTTCGTCGAGATTCTACCCGGCACCGATGGTCTCGTGCACATTTCTCAATTGGCGCCCGAGCGCGTACGCAAAGTTAGCGACGTGCTGAAAGAAGGCGATGAAGTCATGGTCAAAGTTCTCGAAATCGACAAACAGGGAAAGATTCGCCTCAGCCGGAAGGAAGCATTACAGGAGACCGGTGGCAATTCGGGCGAGCCAGCGAATTCTTAGCAACGCATCTCGCGTGATTTTTTGATGTTCTCCAAGACCGTCCTCGACAACGGCATCCGGATCGTATCCCATGAAATGCCGGAGCATCGCTCCGTCAGCTTGGGCATTTGGGTCGAAAACGGTTCGCGTCATGAAAGCGAAGCCGAAAACGGGCTTTCGCATTTCATCGAGCATTTGCTTTTCAAAGGTACGGAGCGGCGCAGCGCAGCGCAAATCGCCGAAGAAATGGACGCTGTGGGCGGCGTCATCAATGCGTTTACCGCGAAAGAGCATACTTGCTATTACGCCAAGGTGCTCGACGAAAATCTTCCGCTGGCGATCGATCTCCTGACCGATATCTTCTTGAACTCGAGCTTCGACGCCGACGAGATCGAACGAGAGCGATCCGTCATTTTACAGGAGATTTCCCAGGCGGAAGACACCCCAGACGACTACGTGCATGATCTTTTCAATCTCGATTTCTTCAAGAA
>DATIEH010000147.1:0-7603 GCA_035455905.1 Binatia bacterium
CGTGCAGCAACTCTGCCTGCTTTTCCGTCAGCGGGCCGGCGACCTGTTCCGTGCACAGATGCACCGCCATGCGCAAAGAAGTGAGCGGTGTGCGAAACTCGTGCGCAATGGTCGCGACCACATCATTTTTTAACTCCTCAAATCGGCGCAGGCGGGTGACGTCCTGCAAAAACACCGTGGCACCGACGATCACCCCCCGCGATTCGTAAACCGGAGTGGCACGCGGCAAAAAATAGCGATCCCCCAGCAACGTGGTAAGTTGAACCGCGTCCTCGAATCCTTTCGGGACGAAAGTTCCTTTGCCGCTTAGCACATGGCTGCGCATGCGTTCGAACACGATTCGGGTCGCCGGGTCGACGTTTTTCAAGGGATCTTTCGCGCCATCAGCACGCAGTCCAAGAAGGGATTCCGCCGCTTGATTCACGTTCTGAAGATTGCCCTCGATACCAAAAATCGCCACCGGATCAGGCAGGCTGTCGATCGCCGCCTGCATGCTCAAATGCGCCTGCAGCAATTCACCCAGCGAGCTCTTACGGTATTCCCCCAAGCGACCCGCCATCGCGTTGAAGTCCCGCGCCAATTGCGCGAGCTCGTCATTACCACGTACATGCGCGCGCGCGTCGAAATTGCCTTCACCGATTTTTCGCGTCGCCTCGCTGAGCGCCGAAACCGGCTTCAGCATACGGCGAGTCAATAACATTGAGACGACCAGACCCAGGAGCAATGCGGTCAGCGCCACTATGAGCGTGATCGTGTTCATCCGTTCTGCTGTCCGACGTACCGCGTCACTCTTGCGCACCATTGCATCCTGGTTGATAGCCAGGATCTCGTCCGCCGTTGTTTTTACTTTATAGAAGGCAGCTTCCAGTTCCGAGAAATAGAGTCGCCTTGCTTCCTCGGTGGTCGCGGTCTTTTGCAGACGATCGAATTTAATTTGATAATCCATCCATGCAGCACGAAGGCCTTGGGTAAACTCTTTTTCTCCCGCTTCAGTAATGTTGCCTTCCTGCACTTTCAATTCAGCTTCGAATAGCGGCCGATATTTCTCAGTCTGCTCGGTTCCCTTCTGGCGTTCCCCGGCGACAATAAAGAGCGCCGCGCTATCCATTCGTTCGATAGCCTCTTTCATCCGCTGGGCTGCGAGAACGCTTCGATAATTGTCTTTGAGGATGAGCTGTGAATGCGAGCCAAGAGATGAGATAACTATGACGGAAACGACGCACACCACTATAAGAGCAATGGCCAGCGGGACCTCTGCAAGCAGGAGTTTCTTGTATAGGTTCATTCCTTGGTCTCCCGATCGTCCAAAGAAACAATGTGTAGGTCGAACCCTGCCGCTTCCGTAACCAATCTAAAAACCGGCGATTGACCGAGCATACGCCGCCACCACGGCTTGTGCGAGCGACCGACCACGATATGGCGCACGCCATGATCGCGGGCAAACTCGAGCAAAGCGTCCACTGGCTTGTCCGAGCGCAGGCGCACTACCTCGGCGCCGAGATCACGCGCCCGTTGCTCGTCATCCAAAAGATAACGCTGCATCGTCGCATCGATCCGATGATTGGTCTCCTCCTTGGTTTCGATGTGGACGACAAACCAGTCGGTGTTCAAACGCCCGGCAAGACGCGAGCCTTGTCTTAGCAACATGGCGCCGTTCGGCGGCGGGCGTGTGGGAAGGCAAACCATCACGCGTTCGCTCGCTGCCGAGCGCCTGCCCGCGTCTCCGTACGTGGCGTTGCCCGTAAATGTCCGGTCGACGCTCTCCGCCACCTCCCGCAGAGCGATCTCTCGTAATACGGTGAGCTTCTCAGGTTGGAAGAAGTTTTCGAGTGCCCATTCGACTTTGTCGGGCGCATAGATTTTTCCGGCTTTCAGCCGATCGATGAGATCCTCCACGGCGAGATCGATATCGACCACCTGATCGGCGCGCTTCAGGATCGAATCCGGTACGGTTTCGCGCACCATGACACCGGTTGCTTGCTTGACCATCTCGTTGAGGCTTTCGAGATGCTGCACATTGAAGGCGCAAATGACATTGATGCCGGCTTCGAGTAATTCGAGCACGTCCTGATAACGTTTTTTGTTGCGGCAAAACGGCGCATTCGTATGCGCCAACTCGTCCACCACGGCAACTTGGGGGCGGCGCTTGAGGACCGCGTCCAGATCCATTTCTTCGACGACCACACCGCGATACTCCACCCGCTGCCGCGGCACGACTTCAAGTCCCTCGATCAAGGCGGCGGTATCGAGCCGGTCGTGCGGCTCGATAAACGCTAATACGACGTCGACGCCGCGCTTTTTCAGCGCATGCGCTTCCTCGAGCATCTGATAAGTCTTGCCCACCCCGGCCGCCGAACCGATGTAGACTTTCAAGCGCCCGCGCTTGGCGCGCTCCACCAGCTCGAGAAAATCCTCAGGCCGCTTACTCGGCGCATTCATCAAGAAAACTTCCGGCCACGAGCTCTGGCAAACTTTTTCGGTTGACTCAAATACACGCTTCTTTAGCTATGATTATTGACCGGCGGCGTTTTGACTCGGTGCCCCCGCGACCGGTTTTCCGAACTGGCGATCGAGCGCCAGGTTGACCAGTAGCACGTTGACTCTCGGTTCGCCCAAGATGCCGAAGGTTCTGCCTTCGACGTTGACATCGACAACCGCCTTTACCCGGTCAGGAGTTACGCCGCGCGCTTTCGCCACTCGCGGCACTTGCCACAACATCGCTGCAGGCGAAAGATCTGGATCGAGCCCGCTGCCGGAGGTGGTTACAAGCTCGCCAGGTATCGGCATGGTCGCATCGGGATTTTCTGTCTTCAAACGTTTAACATCTTCTTTGATGCGATCCTGCAGCTTCTTCGACGTTGGACCGAGATTAGAACCGGATGAATTGGCTGCGTCGTAGCCCTTTTCACCTGCTGCCGACGGCCGGGGCTGAAAGTATGCGGGATTGGCGAAGCCCTGAGCGATTAATTCCGAACCGATGACCTGACCTTTTTCGTCTGTCACCAAGCTCCCGTTGGCGCGCCATGGCAAAAGCACTTGCGCGAGTCCGGTCATCACGAATGGATAGATGAGTCCAGTTAATACAAGAGTAACGATGGTTGTTCTGACTGCGACAGCAGTTACGCACTTCATAGTTTTCTCCTAGACAAGTCCGACGGCTTCCAATACTAAATCGACAAGTTTGATCCCAATAAAAGGAGCGATGACTCCGCCGACGCCATAAATTAATAGCGAGCGAGCCAGTAACGGACCGGCGCCTATAGGCCGGTACTGCACGCCTCGCAATGCCAACGGGATGAGCAAAATAATAATGATCGCATTGAAAATGACCGCAGAGAGAATTGCGCTCTGCGGCGACGCTAGGTGCATGATGTTCAAGGGCGCGATTTCAGGGTACACAGTCATGAACATAGCCGGAATGATCGCAAAGTACTTGGCCACGTCGTTGGCGATGGAAAAAGTAGTCAGCACGCCGCGGGTCATGAGCATCTGCTTGCCGATCTCGACGACCTCTAAAAGCTTGGTCGGGTTGGAATCGAGATCGACCATGTTGCCGGCTTCCTTGGCCGCCTGGGTTCCTGTGTTCATCGCCACGCCGACGTCGGCTTGCGCGAGGGCAGGCGCGTCGTTGGTGCCGTCACCGGTCATTGCAACTAGTTTTCCCTTCGCCTGCTCTTCTTTGATCAACCGCATTTTCGTTTCGGGTGTCGCTTGCGCTAAATAATCATCGACGCCGGCTTCGCGAGCAATCGCTGCGGCCGTGCGCGGATTGTCTCCGGTGATCATCACCGTGCGGATCCCCATGGCGCGGAAGCGCTCGAAGCGTTCGCTGATGCCGCCTTTGACCACGTCCTTAAGGTGAATCACACCGAGAATCTTGTTGCCATCAGAAACCACCAACGGCGTGCCGCCGCTATCCGAAATGCCGTGTGTTATTCCTTCAATTTGCGAGCTTACTGCACCTCCCAGTTCGCTGACGTGTGCCGCGATGGCGTCGGCGGCGCCTTTGCGAATTCTACGCCCATCGAGATCGCATCCGCTCATGCGCGTTTCAGCGCTAAACGGAATAAAGTGCGCACCGATCTCCGTTACCTCTCGTCCGCGCAGACCGTACTTTTCCTTTGCCAATACCACGATGGATCGCCCTTCCGGGGTCTCGTCGGCCAGACTCGAAAGCTGCGCTGCATCCGCTAAACTTTCGGCGCTAATCCCATCGACAGGGATAAATTCGGTTGCCATGCGATTGCCAAGAGTGATCGTACCGGTTTTGTCTAACAGCAGGGTGTCAACGTCTCCTGCGGCTTCGACAGCGCGCCCGCTCATCGCGAGCACGTTTTTTCTAAGCAATCGATCGATGCCGGCGATCCCTATCGCCGAAAGCAAGCCGCCGATCGTTGTGGGAATCAAGCAAACGAGCAGAGCGACGATTACGGTGACCGAAACCGTTGACATGCCGGAATAGAGAGCCATCGGCACCAAAGTGACGCAGGCGAAAAGAAAAACCAGGGTCAGCCCGGCGAGCAAGATGTTGAGCGCGATCTCGTTTGGCGTTTTCTGCCGTGTCGCGCCTTCGACAAGAGCAATCATGCGATCGAGGAAGGATTCACCAGGGCTCGCCGTGATCCGCACGACGATGCGGTCGGACAAAACTTTCGTGCCGCCGGTGACCGCCGAACGATCGCCGCCGCTTTCGCGGATCACGGGGGCAGACTCGCCGGTAATCGCGGATTCATCGACGGAGGCGATGCCTTGAATCACATCGCCATCGCCGGGAATGATTTCCCCGGCTTCAACGACAACCGTATCGCCTTTGCGCAGAGCCGAGGCCCGGACGATTTCTTCGCCCTTGCCGTTGCGCAGACGTCGCGCGTTGGTTTCCTGGCGCATCTTGCGCAAGGTTGCCGCCTGGGCCTTGCCGCGCCCTTCAGCGACTGCCTCGGAAAAGTTCGCAAAAACAACGGTAAACCAGAGCCAGAAACTAACATTGAACGTCCACCACAGCGGCTGAGACCCTGGCGCGGGCGCAATCATGTCGCGTAGCCAGATCAGCGTCGTCAGCACACTGCCGATCTCGACCACGAACATGACAGGATTCTTAATCACGTGTCGCGGCGCGAGCTTGCGAAAGCTCTCCCAGATTGCGGGCCACATGATTTCCGGATCGAAAAGTGAACGATCTTTTAAGCGAGTGTCCGCCATATTAGTAAACCTTTCCTGCTAGGGCGACAAAGTGTTCGACAATAGGCCCAAGCGCTAGTGCGGGGAAAAAAGTCAACGCTCCGACGATGAGAACCACGCCGACCAGCAGCACCACGAACAGCGTCCCGTTTGTCGGGAAAGTGCCCAAACTTTCGGGCACGGCCTTTTTGCCAACCATACAGCCGGCAATCGCCAGAACTGGAATCATCATTAAATAACGACCCATGAGCATCGTGAGACCCTGTGTCACGTTGTACCACGGAGTGTTGGCGTTGAGTCCGGCAAAGGCCGAGCCGTTGTTGCCGGCGGCGCTGCTGAAGGCGTACAAGATCTCGCTCAACCCATGTGGGCCATTGTTGTTGAGCGACGAGAGGCTGTATGGCGCCACTGCCGACCAGCCCGAGAAGTAAAGAATTATCAACGGGAAGATCAGCACGTAAAGCATGGCGAGCTTGACCTCCCGTGATTCGATTTTTTTGCCAAGATACTCAGGCGTGCGCCCGACCATCAACCCGGCGATAAACACGGCAACAAGAACGAAAACCAGCATGGCGTAAAGCCCCGCGCCCACGCCGCCGAAGATCAATTCGCCGAGTTGGATGTTCAACAAGGGCACGAGGCCGGCGATAGGATTAAAGCTATCGTGCATGGAATTGACCGAGCCGTTTGACGCGTCGGTCGTTGCCGTCGCCCAAGTGACCGAGTTGGCGACGCCGTAGCGAACTTCTTTTCCCTCCATGTTGCCGGCGGTTTGATCCACGGCGAGACCCTGCATCACGGGATTGGGCTTGGCTTCGAAGTAATAAGCCGTCGTCACGCCCATAAAAAACAGAATCGCCATCGCTCCGAAAAGCGTCCAGCCTTGCTTCGTGTCGCGCGCCATGAGGCCGTACATGTAAGTCTGCGCCGCAGGAATCGCGAGTATCGCCACCATCTCGAGAAAATTTGCCAGAGGAGTTCCGCCCTCGAATGGGTGTGAACTATTCACGTTGAAAAAACCACCGCCATTGGTACCAAGTTGTTTGATCGCTATTTGCGACGCCGTCGGCCCCATTGCAAGAGTCTGCTTCGCTCCTTCCAAGGTTGTCACGTCGACATAGGATGAAAAGTTTTGCAGCACTCCCTGCCAAACCAGCACCAACGCCACGACGACGGAAAATGGCATTAAAAGATAGATGACGGAACGGTTCAGGTCGACCCAAAAATTACCGACCGTTCTGGGTGCGCCAGGTTGGAGGCGATAAGTCAAGCCGCGCGCGATCACCAACATAACGCCGATGCCAACGCCCACCGAGATGAAGTTGTGCCAGGCGAGCCCCGCCATCTGAGTCAGGTAGCTCATGGTCGATTCACCGCCGTATGCCTGCCAGTTTGTATTGGTGGTAAAGCTGGAAGCCGTGCCGAAGGCGAGATCCGCCGGCACAGGACCGAGCTTAGCGGGATTTAACGGTAGAACATGTTGCAATCGCTCGATTGCGTAAGTCACGAGCAACGTGATGGCGCTGAAGAGCAACATCGCAACGCTGTACTGTTTCCACTCTTGTTGCTCCTGCGGATCGACGCCACAGAGGCGGTAAGTCAACCTCTCAAGGGGTCCGAAGAAGCGTGGCAAAGGCTGCCGGTCGCCCTCGAAAATACGAAACATGTAGATGCCGATCGGCTTGGTTACAGCCAAAATTACGAGCGCGAAAATTAATATCTGAATCCATCCAATTAGTGTCATGACCTCTCTCCCAGCTTTGCATACTCGCAAAGCTAGTCACGCAAAATTCTCATTGCTGCAGAACTAGTAGGCTTCAAAATAATCGATTGGCTAGAATTTTTCGGGCCATAGCAATGCATAAATCAAATAGCCCATAATCAAGAACGACACGATTAACCCAATTAAATATTCCAACGCCATAATGATTCCTTATAAACGGTCGCAGCCGAGGACATAGAGCCAACTGATTATGAAAAAAACCACCGTCACGACGACGAATATAACGTCAACCATTTAAGACTCCTCACACTAGACTTTTCGAAGTTGCACTTACTTTAGAAACTCAATTGCGCAACGCATGTGCCAAGTCCGGAGTCGCAAAGATCATTTGTTTCTAAGGAAGGCAATCGATCGATGGTTGCAATTTGCAAAGAAGGCGAAGCGGTTCGTTTCAATTTGCAAATAGCGGTGAGTGGTAGCTCCTAAAAGCTCGTGGCAAAGCTTTAAATCCGCGAGTCGCCCGTTCACCGCTCGCTGGCACGCTTCATGCGCCGTTTAAGGAAATTTAGCTTGCAGAGACGCAGATGTAGGTCCGTGGCTTGACGTATGCGAAAGTGGAACTGGAACAGGTGACAACCCAAAACCCGGAATCTTCAGAAAAGCTAGAAAGCCGAATAATCGATGGTAGCAATGCAGAGTATC
>DATIEH010000148.1:0-5894 GCA_035455905.1 Binatia bacterium
CGCCGGCGCGATTATGGTGTTGTTTCTTTTCGTGATCATGTTTTTGAATCCCGGCGTGTTGGAACAACCCAGTGTCGCGTGGTGGGGTTTGGCAGTGGTTTTATCCGTGCTGCTTGGCGCGTTTTTGGTGCCGTTATTCTCCCAATACGAATCCGGCGACAATCCGGTGACCTCGACTGAATTGTTCGGTAGTCCCGACGTGTTGGCGAAAAGTCTGTTTGGTGAATTTGTTCTGCCCTTTGAAATCGCTTCAGTTCTGTTGCTGGTGGCGATAATCGGCGCGGTGGTGCTGGCGAAAAGGGAGCATGGGTCAAATGGTGCCGCTTAATTACTATCTCATTCTCAGCGCCATCGTTTTCTCCATAGGTGTCGTCGGCGTTCTGATTCGGCGCAATTTGATCGTGGTGTTGATGTCGATCGAATTGATGCTCAACGCCGTGAATCTGACCTTTATCGCCTTTGCCCGTCATCTTGGCTCCATGGCCGGACAAGTGGCGGTCTTCTTTGTCATGGCGGTTGCCGCCGCGGAGGCCGTGATTGGGCTGGCCATCATTATTTCAGTGTTTCGTCAAAGCCGAACCCTCGACCCGCAAAACATGCAGCTACTGAAATGGTAAGCGCAGAGTTCTCCACCGTTGCCTCCGATCTGTTGCGCTGGATTCCCTTGATCCCGCTCTGCGCCACTGTATTGAATCTTTTCTGGGGCCGGGCTTTGGGCAACAGGACCGCCGGCGGGTTGGCATGCGCCGCGGTCGGCGCTTCCTTCGCAATTGCGCTCTATCTCTTTTGGCAGCTTCCTGCCAATGGTGTGCTGCGCGATCCGGTGTACACGTGGATCGAGTCGGGACTCTTCAAAGTGAACGTCGCATTCCAAGTGGACGCCTTGACGACGGTAATGCTCCTGATCGTCACTGGCATCGGTTTTTTGATTCACATCTACTCCCTCGGCTACATGGCGCACGATGAAGGGTTCGTGCGCTTCTTCATCTATCTCAATCTGTTTATTTTTTTCATGCTGCTCCTGGTTATGGCCGACAATCTGCTGTTACTCTTCGTGGGCTGGGAAGGCGTCGGTCTCTGTTCCTACCTCCTGATCGGGTTTTGGTATCGCGATATCAACAATACGATCGCCGGCAACAAAGCTTTTATCGTGAACCGCATCGGCGACTTCGGTTTCATTTTGGGGATCTTTCTGCTGGTCACGGGGCTGGGCCGCCAGGGTGTCTGGACGCTCGATTTTCTCGAATTGCAAAAACATACCCAGCTCCTCAGTCCGGCTATGATCGGCGCGATCACCTTGCTGCTTTTCATCGGCGCCACCGGCAAATCCGCGCAGATCCCGCTCTTTGTCTGGCTGCCGGATGCCATGGCCGGGCCGACGCCGGTGAGCGCATTGATTCACGCTGCCACCATGGTGACCGCGGGAGTTTACATGACGGCGCGATTACATTTTTTGTTTGTCTTGGCGCCGGCGACGTTATCGCTAATCGCCTGGATCGGCGCGGCCACAGCATTTTTCGCCGCAACCATCGCCTTGACTCAAAACGACATCAAAAAGGTCCTCGCTTATTCCACCATCAGCCAGTTGGGCTACATGTTCTTCGCTGTCGGCATGGCGGCATTCAGCGCGGCGATCTTTCATGTCTTCACTCACGCTTTCTTCAAAGCTTGTCTGTTTCTCGGTTCTGGCAGCGTTATTCATGCTCTGGATGGCGAACAGGACATGCGCAAGATGGGCGGGCTCAACAGCCGAATGCCGACGACTTACTGGACCTACCTGATCGCGACACTGGCCATCGCCGGAGCGCCGTTCACCGCCGGATTTTTCTCCAAGGATTTGATCCTATGGGAGGCTTTCAGCCGCGGCGCGATGATCCTTTGGGGGATCGGATTGATCACCGCGGGACTGACGGCTTTTTACATGTTCCGCCAGCTCTTCATGGTTTTCCATGGCGAATTCTGTGGGGACGATCATGCCAAGGCGCACCTTCATGAGTCGCCAGCGGTTATGACATTTCCACTGGTGATTCTGGCGATCGGCTCGATTTTCGCCGGATGGGTCGGCGCCCCCGAATATTTGTGGGGAAGCCGTTGGGAGCACTGGCTTCAACCGATGTTCGGCGCTGTCGCAGCGCAAGAAAGCTCGGTGTCGACAGAGGTTCTCGTCACTGTGCTGACGCTTGCAGTCGTCGCGGTGGGATTCTATTGGGCTTACGCGAAATACGGCCGCGCGCCTGCCAAGGGAGCGCCAAGTGCCGCTGAGCAGGGGTTTTTGTATCGGCTCTCGCTCAACAAATATTACATCGATGAAATTTACGATTACTTGATCGTTCGACCATTCACCGGCTGCTCGCGATTCTTTGCCGAGTTTATCGATCCCCGGGTGATTGACGGTGCGGTCAACGGCGTCGCTACGATTGCCCGCGGTCTGAGCTGGGTGTGGTGCGGGCTGCAGACCGGCAACGTGCAACACTACGCGACGGGTTTGCTGGTGGGTACGCTCGCGTTGCTGGCTTATTTTCTCGGCCAGTCTTGATTATGTTCGGCTTGCCGATCGGCCATATCTCGGTTTTGCTGCTGATTCCGGTGTTTGGGGCGGCGCTGCTGGTTCTCGTGCCACACCGGCAAACGCAGACGCTCTTCAGCCTGGCGACACTCGCCAGCGGACTGGATTTTTTGTGGTCGGTCAAAATCTTTGCGCTCTTCGACGGCGCCACCGGCGAGATGCAGCTTGTCGAACGCGCGCCATGGATGCCGTCTTTCGGCATTCAATATCTGGTCGGCATCGACGGGATTAGCTTGTTCCTGGTCTTGCTCACGACCTTGCTGGTGCCGGTTGCCATCCTCGCGTCTTGGTCGGTGAAAGAGCGGGTTAAAGAATATTTGATCTTCATGCTGCTCCTTGAAACCGGAATGCTCGGCGCATTCGTCGCGCTGGATCTATTTCTCTTCTATGTCTTCTGGGAAGTCATGCTCGTGCCGATGTACTTTCTGATCGGCGTTTGGGGTGGGACGCGGCGAATTTATGCGGCGCTGAAATTTGTCGTCTATACGATGACCGGCAGTTTGCTCATGCTGGTCGCGATTATTTATCTGGCGACCCGCCACGCGCAGGTGGAGCAGGCACTGACCTTCGATGTCTTGAAACTTTACGACCTGCGCCTGCCGTTCGATCAGCAGCTCTGGCTATTTCTCGCCTTCGCGCTGTCCTTCGCCATCAAGGTGCCTTTGTTTCCCTTCCATACCTGGTTGCCCGACGCCCACGTCGAAGCGCCGACCGCAGGTTCGGTCATCTTAGCGGGTGTTTTGTTGAAGCTGGGCACTTACGGCTTCCTGCGCTTCGCCATACCCCTTTTCCCCGACGCAGCGATGGCCGCGGCGCCGATCATCGTTGCACTCGCGGTGATCGGCATAATTTATGGCGCTCTCGTGGCGATGATGCAGAGCGACATTAAGAAATTGGTCGCCTATTCCTCGGTCAGCCATCTCGGTTTTGTGATGCTCGGCTTGTTTGCGCTGAACCTCCAGGGAATCCAAGGCAGCGTTTATCAAATGCTCAATCACGGACTTTCCACGGGCGCGTTATTTCTTTTGGTCGGCATGATCTATGACCGGCGCCACACCCGTTTGATCAGTGAATTCGGCGGCCTGTGGAAACAGCTGCCGATTTTTTCCGCCATGCTGATGGTCATCACGCTGTCTTCGATCGGCTTGCCGGGCTTGAACGGCTTTATCGGCGAATTTTTAATCTTACTCGGATCTTTCAGTGCGCGGCCGCTTTGGACGGCTGCCGCTACAACCGGTGTGATTCTCGGCGCCATTTATATGCTGTGGATGTACCGGCGGGTTATCTTCGGGCCTCTGGTCAACGCCGCAAATGGGAAATTGAGCGACTTGAATCTTAGGGAGATCGGTCTCCTCGTGCCGATTGTGTTTTTCGTCGTACTGATGGGGATCTACCCGACGCCATTTTTGCACCGCATGGCACCAGCGGTGGAATTGACTTTAAAAAGAATCCAGAGTGCGGTCGCTGCGCCGGTCGCTTTAAATCATCGGACTGGCATGATTCCTACAAATCATGAACGTTAATTTCCTGCCGCTTTTGCCAGCGGTTCAAGTGCTGCTGACCGCGCTCATCGTCCTCATTCGCGATTTATTTATCAGCGAGCGCGAGCCCAGGGGTTATCTGGCATTCATTAGTTTGCTCGGCATAGGTCTAGCGGTCGCCGAGTCGCTGGCGCTCTGGGGCGGGCAACAGGGCGCCTTCGACGATACCCTGATGTTGGACAATTTCGCGCTCTATTTTGCGCTGATTTTTTTGATCGCGGCGGCACTGACAATCCTTTCATCGATTCAGTATCTCCGACTTACGGCGATCCATGAGGGGGAATTCTACGCGCTCGTCCTGTTTGCCACGGTGGGCATGATGATCATGGCCGCGGCTAATGACCTGCTGGTATTTTTTCTTGGCTTGGAAACCATGTCCATCGCCGTCTACGTGTTGACGGGCATGTGGCGCTCAAGCGAGCGCGCCACCGAAGCCGCCATGAAATATTTTTTCATAGGCGCCTTTGCCACGGGCTTCCTACTTTACGGTATCGCGCTGATTTATGGCGCCACCGGATCAACTCATCTCAACGTCATCGCCGATGCGCTTGTGGAGCAACCGAGTCAATGGCCGGCGTATCTGATCGGCGGCGGGTTCCTTTTGCTGGTCGGATTTGCCTTTAAAGTCGGCGCCGTCCCGTTTCATTTCTGGGTGCCCGATGTCTACGAGGGGGCGCCGACGCCGGTCACCGGTTTCATGGCCGTCGCCGTCAAAGCCGCTGCATTTGCGGCCTGGGCGCGGGTGCTGTTGCATAAGCTTTCGGCGCTCGATAGCGATTGGGTTTTCCCTCTATGGTTGATTGCCATCGGCACCATGACACTCGGCAATCTGCTGGCGCTGACTCAATCGAGCGTGAAGCGGATGCTTGCCTATTCGAGCATTGCCCATGCTGGATATTTGTTGATTGCGATCGTTGTCGGCGAAGAATGGGGCGGCTTGCCGCTGCTTTTTTATGTTGCCAGTTATGCTCTCATGACCGTCGGCGCGTTTGCCGTGTTGACCTCTGTCGCTGATGGCGACGGGCCCAATGAAAATTATGCTAGCTTTGCCGGCTTGGGATTCAAACGGCCATTTCTTGGCCTGGCGATGTCGATTTTTATGTTGTCCCTCGCCGGGTTTCCGCCGCTCGCCGGCTTCGTCGGGAAGTTCTACGTGTTTCGGGGCGCCGTGTTGTCCGGCTATATCGGGCTGGCAATCGTGGGAGTGCTCAACAGCTTGCTTTCGGTGGTCTACTACCTCCGCGTCATCGTGGCGATGTACATGGAAGAAGGCGGAGTCGACGGCAAGAGCTTTCGCCAGGCGCCATATGTCTATGTTGCTATCGCACTTGCGCTCGTTGGCACCATCTATCTGGGAGTGCTACCGGCTTCGGCCCTCGACTGGAGCCGCATCGCATTTGCGTCGCTGGAATGAATGGGGGATAAATTGGACTCGCCACGGAGTAATTGATGTACGACTCGTACAACACCGCGCATGAAAATAAGCCGCAGTGGGTCGGGACCAACGCCGAGAAATCCCCCAATAGCCCCCTTTTGCAAAGGGGGCGGGCCGTAGGACCGGGGGATTTTGCCGCTGATCGGGATTTTCATAAGAGGCACTGAGAACACAGAGGAAGGACTTAAAAAATGCTCCGCGAACTCTGTGTCTCTGTCTACTTAGGTTTACTGAAAAAACCGATTGCCACCGGAACTTCCGATGTGCCGGGCAACCATTCCTCGAATTTTCCCGACTTCAGGTAGAGTTGAGCTGAGCCGCCGCCGTCGAGATTGAGCAACTCTACGGTATC